>NZ_JAFZKX010000063.1 GCF_017551775.1 Fibrobacter sp.
ACTTAACGCTATTTAAAAAACTGAACTTTAACAAACAAAACGGTGATTCCGGCACAAGGCCGGAATGACAATCAAAAAAAGGAATTTCAAAATGTCTAAAATCTATACCTCTGCCGACCAGCTCATTGGTCACACCCCGCTCCTCGAACTCACTCACGTCGAAGAAGGTCTCGGCGCCACTATCCTCGCGAAGCTCGAGTACTTCAACCCCGCCGGTTCCGTGAAGGACCGTATCGCGAAGGCGATGCTTGACGATGCCGAAAAGAGCGGCAAGCTCAAGAAGGGCGCTGTCATCATCGAACCGACTTCGGGTAACACCGGTATCGGCCTCGCTTCCGTCGCCGCCGCCCGCGGTTACCGCATCATCATCGTGATGCCCGAAACCATGAGCGTGGAACGCCGCCAGCTGATGAAGGCCTACGGTGCCGAACTCGTGCTCACCGAAGGTGCGAAGGGCATGAAGGGCGCTATCGCCAAGGCCGATGAACTCGCGAAGGAAATTCCGAACAGCTTCATTCCGGGCCAGTTCGTGAACCCTGCCAACCCGGCTGCCCACAAGGCTACCACGGGTCCCGAAATCTGGGAAGACACTGACGGCAAGGTGGACATCTTCGTGGCCGGTGTCGGTACGGGTGCTACGGTTTCTGGCGTGGGCGAATACCTCAAGGAAAAGAACCCGAACGTGAAGGTTGTCGCCGTTGAACCGGCCAGCTCTCCGGTGCTCTCCAAGGGCGTTGCTGGTTCCCACAAGATCCAGGGTATCGGTGCGGGCTTTGTTCCCGACACGCTGAACACCAAGGTCTACGACGAGATCATCGCTGTCGAAAATGAGGCTGCTTTTGAAGCCGGCCGCGAAATCGGCAAAAAAGAAGGCGTGCTCGTGGGTATTTCTTCCGGCGCCGCTCTCTGGGCCGCGAAGGAACTCGCCAAGCGTCCGGAAAACAAGGGCAAGACCATCGTCGCGCTTCTCCCGGATACCGGCGACCGCTACCTCTCTACGGCTCTGTTTGCCGAATAAATGATGCGCGCATCTAGATTCGCGAAACACAAATCTACACATCTCCAGTCCTCCGGGTTTTATGCCCGGGGGACCTTTTTCTATTTTTTCGGGAGTAAAGTGAGGTTTATATGAGCGTTACGATGCAAGAAGTGATGAAACAGTCCGGCGTGGCATTCGGTACGAGCGGAGCCCGCGGCCTGGTGACCGCGATGACGGACCGCGTGTGCTACGTGTATGCGCGCTCGTTCATCAAATACTGCGAGCAGAGCTATAAGTGTGAACATACGATTGCGATTGCGGGCGACCTGCGCCCCAGTACCGAGCGCATCTTGAAGGCGCTCGTGAAGGCGGGCGAGGATTCCGCATGGAAAGTCGTGTACTGCGGTCGCATTCCTTCTCCCGCGATTGCGCTGTACGGTATCGACAAGGCGCTCCCGACCATCATGGTGACGGGCAGCCACATTCCCGCCGACCGCAACGGCATCAAGTTCAACCACCCGCAGGGCGAAATTTCCAAGAAGGACGAACAGGGAATTGTTTCTCAGTCCGTCGAATTCGATGAATCGATTTTCGATGCCACCGGCATGCTGAAGGATGCTCCGGCACTTCCCGCGGTCGAGATGGAAGCCGAAGAAAACTACCTGAAGCGCTACCCGGAATTCTTCGGCACGAAGGCGCTTTCGGGCCTTACCATCGGCGTGTACCAGCATTCCGCCGTGGGCCGCGACATCGTGGTGAAGGTGCTCGAGAGCCTGGGCGCCACGGTGAAGCCTTTCGCCCGCAGCGAGACGTTTATCCCGGTCGATACCGAAGCAATCCGCAAGGAAGACGAAGAACTGGCCCGCGACTTCGCGCACAAGGATTTCGTGGATGCGATTTTCAGTACCGATGGTGACAGCGACCGCCCGCTTTTGGCGGACGATGCAGGCATGTGGCTGCGTGGCGACGTGCTGGGCATCCTCGCTGCCCAGGCGCTTCACATTAAGCGCATTGCAACTCCGGTGAGTTGCAACACGTCGCTCGAAAAATGCGGCTCCTTCGAGAAGATTTGCCGCACGCGCATCGGTAGCCCGTATGTAATCGCCGGCATGGAAAGCCTGGTGGATGCGAACGACCCGAGTATCTCTGTCGCGGGTTACGAGGCCAACGGCGGATTCCTGCTGCAGACGAACTTGACCCGCAAATTCGAGGATGGAACCCGCACGCTGCCGGCGCTGCCGACCCGTGACGCGCTCCTCCCGATGATTGCCGTGATGGTCCGTGTGCGCGAAGAACGCATGTGCGTCGTTGATTTGCTCCGCAAGCTGCCCAAGCGCTTTACCGTGAGCGACCGCCTCAAGGAATTCCCGACCGAAATTTCGAAGGCTAAGCTTGCCGAAATTCGCGAGCAGAAACTTGGCCACAAACTGTTCGGCACCCTTGCGGCGAAGCCCTCCAAGTTCGCTCCGAAGGATTCTGCGCCCAAGCCGTTCCACGGCGAAGTCGTCGCAATCGACGAGACGGATGGCTACCGCATGGAATTTGATTCCGGCGATATCGTGCACCTGCGTCCGAGTGGCAACGCTCCGGAATTCCGCTGCTACGTGGAAACGGAATCGAAGGAACGTTCCGCCGAATTGCTGGAAGGCTGCCTCAAGATTATGGAAGGCTGGCGCAAGTAAAATAATATTTTACCAACAAGCGTCTGATAACGCTCCTGCAAAAGGGAGCGTTGTTTTTTTTTTTTCGGGAACTTTAACTTGTTTCTACAATTCTACCGGTTACAATGCTATATTTGTAGTATTCCCCTCCCCCTGTGTTACTGACATAATTTATGTATGCACATTAACCCTCTTTTACCAAATTTTTAAAGAAAGAAAAAATGAATAAAATAATATCATTGATCATGCTGTCTGCAACCATGAGTTTTGCTGTCGTGGTAGGCGTTTTGGGTAATACCATAGGTTGTCCTGATCGCTTTGTGTACAGTATTTCTCTTGATGCGGAAGACCATAACAACATATCCGGATTGATTGAAGGACCGAGAGTCCCTTATGGGGTTAACTTTTCTCTTGGCCGGGTAAACTTTCTGTATTGCAAAATGAGTTCCGAATATCTGCAGCCTGTTCCTTACGACTATGTCTTGGTCCGTATGGACGAGGAATGCCCTGCCGGAGGTTATAAGTTCAGACGTCATCACGATACGGAAGACAAGAACAACGATAACACATATAATGGAAATATTTGGCCGAGTGTCGTGGGCAAGGATGTCGATTTGGAATATTGCTTTATGCCGGCTACTCCCAATGCGACAGCTTCTTTCCCTGTGAGGTTTTTCGGCGGGTTCGGGGTTTTTGGCAATTACTCTAATGATACCACCCACATACTTCATTCCAAAATACTCGTTGACGATGAAGATTCCAAGAACGCGAATTCTTGGGAGTGGTATGGACAAGGTGGAAATACTGCCCTCCTGAATCGTATCAAAAGAATCGTTGGCGAGCAAGGCAAGGATACTTTTTACAACCTTACCTTCAGGGATCCTGCGAATCTCTGCAAGCGCGGGGAAGAATCCCCGATTTTTGCGGAAAATGCCGCTGCTGACAAGCCTGTCGCTGCCGAGCTGAAGGGCTTCGACCATTCGACCGTGGCTTTCGAAATCAAGTCGGCGGGTAATGTCGTCGTCTCCATCGTGAACATGAATGGCGCCGTGGTTGCTAAGGTTTCGAGGGAAAATCTCCAGCCGGGCATCCACCGCGTGGAATGGCATTCCGGAATCGTGCCTAACGGCCGCTATGTCGTGACCATCGAACACAACGGCGTGACCAGCGGAAAGAACGTAATCCTGAAGTAAAACAGGGTCGAAATTCCCTTTTTTAGATTGTGGCCTAGCAATGGGCCACATTTTTTGTATTATTTATTCTAATGCCGTCGTTGGCATGTGGAATGGAGTTGGTTAATGAATTTTCTATCGCGCTGCATGGTGCCTTCGTGCATTGCTGTTGCCGCCTTCTCGGTGGCAGTCTCGGCGCAGACCAAGGTGGTCGTCGACCCTGGGAAAAAATACCAGGTGTTCGAGGGCTGGGGCTCGAGTCTCTGTTGGTGGGCCGTAAAGGCTGGTGCCTGGAGCGAGGAGAACAGGAGCAAACTTATCGGCGCGATTGCCGATCCCGATACGGGTCTGGGCTATACGATTTTCCGTTACAACATCGGTGGCGGCGACCAGCCGGGCCATAATCATTTGGACAAGGGCGACGGCGGAGCCAACGTTCCCGGATACAAGCCTACCGAGAAGGGCGATTACGACTGGACGGCCGACCCGTACCAGCGAACGATCGCGCTCGAACTCGCGAAGCGCGTGAAGGATCCGATTTTCGAGGCGTTCAGCAATTCGCCGCCGTGGTGGATGACGAAGAGCGGTTGCGTCTCGGGTTCTAGCGACGGGAGCGACAACCTCAAGTCCGACTACTTCGACGATTTCGCGGATTACCTCTCCGAGGTGGCGCTGCATTTCAAGACGGAATGGGGCATCACGTTCCGCACGGTGGAACCGTTCAATGAGCCCAGCGCCGGCTGGTGGAAGGCGAACGGCGGGCAGGAAGGCTGCGGCTTCAAGAACAACCAGTCGCAGATGATTGTGGAACTCGGCAAGGCCCTCAAGAAGAAGGGCCTGTTCCCCGAGACGTCGGTGAGTGCCGCCGACGAGACGAACATCGGGGATGCGCTCAGCCAGTTCAACAGGTACAGCGCGGAGGCGCTCTCGTACATGTTCCAGGTGAACACGCACAGCTATTCGGGCGGCGATTCCCGCAAGGCGCTCTTTAACGCCGCCTTCGCGAAAGACAAGAAGGTTTGGCAGTCCGAGACGGGCCCGCTGAGCAAGAACAGCGACGAGCATATAGCTCTCTGGATGGCGGGCGTGATTCTCGCGGACCTGCGCGACATGAAGGCGAACGCTTGGGTGGACTGGCAGCTGGGCGACCCGGCTGAGAACTGGCGCAGTTTCGTGATGGACCACCGCAAGCAGACCTTCACGCCGAACGCGCGCTTCTACATGCATGCCGCGTTCAGCCGGTATATCCGTCCGGGCTCGCGCATTATCGACAGCGACAACGGCAACACGCTTGCGGCAATCCGGCCTGACAACGCTCTGGTGCTTGTGGTTCGCAATAGCGGTTCGTCCGATGTCAAGTACAGTTTCGACCTGACGGCGTTCGACAAGATTGGCTCGAATGCGAAAGTGGTGCGCTTTGATCTTCCGGGCAGCCTGACGCCGCAATCCGACATTGCGCTTTCGGGCAAGTCCCTTTCCATGACTGCCAAGGCGCAGACCGTCACGACGATGGTCATCGACGGTGCCGAGGGCGGCGTCTGCAAGCCGAGTGAAATCATCCCGTATGTTAAGCTCCATAACGGCGACTGGAAAGAGGCGACCGAAGTCGAGCCGAGGAAGGGCGATTCGCTGGTCATCGGTCCGCATCCGTGGGAAGGCGGTCGCTGGGTATGGAACGGCCCGAACGATTTCAAGTCCACTGACCGTGAAATCCGCTTCAAGAAGATGGACGGCACGATGAGCGGCTATTACAAGGCGGTCCACACGAATGCGGTCGGGTGCGAGAGCTCCATGACCTTCAAGATTGTGGTGGACGACCCGGACCATCCTTTCGTGGAACCGGATACCACCGTGCAGGACACTCCTGTGGTGGTGTTGCCCGGCTTGGCTCGGGAAAACGCAAACGGCATCATCCGTGCGGATGCTCCGGTGCAGGTGTTCGACATGCTGGGCTCGTTCCTGAAAAGCATGCCGGAATTCCGCCCGCAGCTCTTCCGCCCGGGAATTTACATCGTGAAACAAGGGAACAATATTCGCCAGGTGCGTGTAAGGTAATTCCCGCCTGGCACGATTCCGCAACGAAATTTCTATAATTTGTATATGCTTTTACAGACAACCACACGCAAGGTCATTCTGGCCATAATCGCGGTCCTGCTGCTTATTACCACAGTCAAGGACTGGTACGATTTTGCGCAGTGTGGTGCGGTCGACCAGTGCATCGCTTCGGCGCTGGGCCTGCAGCTCTATACGAAGTCCGCGATTTCGTTCTTGGTAACGCTGCTGGCCTTCATTGTTTCGGCCGAGTCTCACAGTCCGCGTGACCGCAGGTTCCTGCGCATAGCGTTCGTGTGCTCTTTGCTTGGCGATTTTAGCTTCAGCTTGTTCAGGGCTATCAAGCCCGAATACGTTATGGCAAGCGACGTGCTCGGCATCCTGTTCTTCACGATGTTCCTTGTCATGCTGATTCACAGGCATTCACGCACTTCCGAAAATGATCTGTACTGCCGTAACGCCTACTGGCGGCTTCTGGGTTCAATTACTGTCGTCGCTATTCTTCTTTTCGCGCTAGGCGCTATCCGCATCATGGTGGCTCTCGTGCTCGCCTATGCTTTCTATATCGTGACTGCTACCGTCGTGGGAGCCATAGCTCCGTACAAGTGGTATTTCCCCATGAAGAACGCTTTGCTGGTTCGTTGGGGGATGCTCACGTTCTTTGTCGGTGATGTGCTTGTCGGACTCTCGATGATTTCGGGTGCGGACCACAGCGCGATGGAGACCATCTCCGCGATTGCGAACAACTTTATCTGGTGGTTCTACGTACCGGCGCAGCTCATGCTTATCCGGTCGAGCGTGAAAATCGAGAACTAACTTTTTTTGGGTACAAAAAAAGGCATCCGTCCACGGTGGAACACTCGAAACTACTATTGTAAAAAGATAGCAGTGCCTTGGTGCTTCGTTTTTCGCGTCAAAGCGCGCCTAAACTAGACCACAAGAGCGACGAGCTGATATAATCTTGTTAGATCGGGCGTTAATCCGTGCGATGCCTGTGTTACAAATATACCTTTATTTCCGAGTTAAATCAATAGCGTTTTTGCCGTATTTTGCACTTTGTTTGTCATGGAATTGTAAAAAAGGCCGTTTTTTACACCCAATCGCTGTTTCTGCTTTCCGGATGCTCCAGACCCTCGTCCAGGAGCGCCGTGACTTCCTTGACTCCGCTGTTCAGTTCGTCCCGTTCCACCTTGAGCAGGTGCACCATCCGCTTGAGCTCGACTATCTGCTGGCTGAGCTCGAGGGCGAGCAGTGCGAATTTTTTGCCCGCTTCCAGGTTGTAGCGGTCGTAACTGGCGTAGCGCTCGTCGATGTGGTCGACGATATCCTTGAGGTCCCCGTCGGGAAGGTCGGTCCTTATCTGCAACCGTTCGCCCGCGACAGTTACGCTTACTGATCTGTGCGAATTCAATTCTGCCATTATTTCAATCCTACGCCGAATGGATCGTCATCCATCAGCATTTTTAGCCGAAAAAACTGGTAGGCGAGCCTCCGTTGCTCGCGAAGAGGTCCGGTTCCTTCTCATTGGCTGGGTGGATTTCGATGGGCTCGTCGTCTTCGACCGCTTGGTTGAAGTCGAGTTCGGGCTCTTTGAGTTCATTTGCCTGCGGCTGTTCGGCGGCCGGGGCTTCGGCGACCTGCGGGAATTCCTCGACGGGTTCTTCCGCCTGGACCTCGCTTGCTGCTTCGGGCTCGTCGGCAAAGGAAACGTTCACGGGAATCTCGGTGCCGAGCTCGCTCTCGATGGTGGAGACCATCTGCTTGAACTGCTCCTGCGCCTGCAGAATCTCTTCGCCCTGTTCCTTGATGGTCTCGTTGAGGCTTGCCTTCTCGGCGTTCAGGGCTTCGATGGTGGCGTCCTTCTCGGCGAGCGCCTTGCCCATCTCTTCGATTTTCCCGTTCAGGATGGCCTCGTTCGCTTTGACGACCGCGCAGTCGTTGCGGAGGGCGTTAGCGACGTCTTCGCGTTCACGGACGTCGGCGTTGAGTTTCGAGATTTCGGCCTTGGAGGCCTCCAGGCTCTCGTTCGCCTGGTTCAACATGTTTTCGAGGTCGGAGATTCGCGCGTTCGCATTCGCGATCGAACCCTGAAGTTCGTCAATCGTTCCCTGCTTCTGGTTGAGGGCTTCGTCCTGTGCGGCGGCCTGGTTGGCGCGTGCGGTCAGAGCGGCTTTGCAGTCCGTGAGTTCGGCGTTTAGGCTCTCGAGGACGAGGTTCCTGTCCTGGAGTTCGGCCTTCGCTCCGGAGAGGGCCTGTTTAAGGTTTGCGACCTCTTGCCGTAGGTTGCGGACGGTTGCCAATACTCCATCCACCCGCTGCGAGAGAAGATTGATATTCTCTAAATTCATTTATCGCTCCATAAAAATCAGGGGATACATATCACCACTAAAAAGATATATAAAAAAACAGGCGCTAAAGTATGAAAAAAAACATAAAAACCGCGATGCGTCGGGAAGACGAGTTTTTTGGGGCGTAAAAGATATGCGGGAGGGGCCCCGCCCCGGTGCAATAAATTTTACCTTGTAGGGTATGCTTCCTGTGAACGAGCACATCGAACGGCGACTGGCCGAACTCCCCGCTTTGCCGGGAGTCTACATCATGCGCAATTCGCAGGGGAAGATTATCTACATCGGCAAGGCCAAGGTGCTCAAGAACCGCGTCCGGAGCTACTTTGACGGCTCCGACCATGCGGGCCACCGCGCGGCGACGCTCATGCTCCCGCATATCCGCGACATCGAGTGGATCATTACCGAGAGCGAGTCCGAGGCGCTTATTCTGGAAGCGAACCTCATCCGCAAGCATACGCCCAAGTACAACGTTCTCCTGAAAGACGACAAGCACTTCCCGTACCTCGCGTTCTCGGTGCACGAAGACTTCCCGAGGCTGTTCCTCTCGAGGGCGGTGCGCAAGGACGGCTGCCAGTACTTCGGACCTTTTCTGAATTCCCGCATGATAGCGCAGCTGCAGGACATTGCCGCGCGGCTCTTCAAGATACGCGAATGCAAGCTGAAGCTCCCGCTCAAGAGCCCGCAAAGGCCCTGCCTCAATTACCACATCGGGCGGTGCGGCGCCCCCTGCGCGGGCCTGGTGACCAAGGAAGAGTACCACAAGGCGGTTCTCCAGACGCAGATGCTGTTGAACGGCAAGCGCGACGACCTTATCGGGCAATGGGAGCGCGAGATGCAGGAGGCGAGCGAACGGCTGGATTTCGAGACCGCGATGAAGAAGCGCGATGCCATCGAGGCGCTGCGGGCCACGGGAATCCACCAGAAGACGGACGTTACCGACCCGAACCTCTCGCTGGACGTGCTCAGCCTGCGCCGTAACGGGACGATGGCGGCCGCCGTCATTTTCGAGTACAGGAACGGTGTGCTTTCTGGCCGCCGCCACTACCGCCTGGAATGCAAGCTCGAAGAAGACGAGGCGGGAATTCTCCAGCAGATGCTGGTGCAGTGGTACCTGGACGTGGAACACATCCCGGGCGAAATCGCGACCGACGTGATACTGGATGCGGACCGCGAGCCCCTGGAGCAGGCGCTTGCCAAGAACGCGGGCCACAAGGTGAGCGTCACGAACCCGCAGCGCGGCGAGAAGGTCGGCTTTTTGAAGTTGGCGGGCGCGAACGCCGACATGATTCTGGTGGAGATGCGGGCCGAGGTGCAGAAGTACAGCGAAATCGACCAGAGCGTCTTTGAACTGCAGAAAGTCCTCGGCCTCAAGAAGACGCCTTTCCGCATCGAGTGCGTGGACATCTCGCACCTCTCGGGCACGAATACCGTGGCGAGTCTCGTCGCCTTCAAGAACGGCAAGCCCGACAAGAGCAACTACCGCAAGTTCATTATCAAGACGGTGGAGGGCGTGGACGACTTCGCGAGCATGCGCGAGGTGATGACCCGCCGTATCCGCAGGCTGGAAGAGGAAGGCACGCCCATGCCCGACTTGTGGGTATGCGACGGCGGCAAGGGCCAGGTGGATGCCACCATGCAGATTCTGAAGGAACTCGGGCACGACAAGGACCTGCCGCTCATCGGGCTCGCGAAGCGCCTTGAAGAAATCGTGTTCCCCGACGACCGCAAGAGCATCGTGCTGCACCGCACGAGCCCCGCTTTGAAACTGTTGCAGAACGCCCGCGACGAGGCGCACCGCTTCGCCATCACGTACCAGCGGAGCAAGCGCAAGAAGGACCTGGAAGTGGAATGGCTCAAGATGCCCGGCGTGGGGCACGAGACCCGCGTGAAGATCCTTTCCCGCTACAAGAGCGCGGAGGCGTTCATGGCGGCACCGCTCGAAGACATCGTCGACCTGCTGGGAAAGGTGCGCGGGAACAGCGTCCGCGAACAGGTGAAAGAATACTGCGCCAAGTTTATAGAGGTTCCCGGCTCCAGTTCCGGTGAAGAACCGCCCGCGGATGTGTAGGCCGCTCGGCTCTAACTCAAATGAAGAACCTCCGGCGGAGCCTCGCTCTCGCCACCACGACTCGTAAAGATGAGTCGCTTGTGGCTCACCTGAACCGCAAGTGATTGCGAACGGTATCAAAAAAAAGGCCCGCGCGATGCGGGCCCTTGAAATTTTTGTGCGGTTAGGATTATTCCTGCACGCAGCGGACGCTGAAGAATTTGGCCTTCTCGTCTACCTGGAAGAACTTCGGCGTATCTTCGCCTGCGTAATCGGGTTCCTTTTCCACGATGATGACCGCGAACTTTTCACCGCTGTTTTCACCGTACTTCTTGTCGCCTTCCTGCGCGGTGGCTGTTGTCCAGTGGAATCCCATTTTCCCGGTAAAGTCGCAGTCGCCTTCCTTGCAGCGGCCGCTGTAGCTCCACGGGTAGTCGCTCGCGTTGAGAATCGTCTGGGCTTCGTTGCGGTTAGGCAGTTTCCATCCGGTGGGGCATGCTTTCTGGGCTGCGGTAAAGGTGTAGAGTCTTCCGTACTTGTCGCAGTTCGCATTGCTCTTGTCGAAGCACATGCTGTTCGACATCTCGTGGTTGAGGTCCTCTGCCATCCACAGCTTGCCGCCCACGTTCTGGAGCTTGTAGGTCTTGCCGTCGCGGTTGTCGGTCATGGAGTTGCCGTTCACGGTCGGCGGTACGTTAGATTCGGAAGATTCGGCTATGATGATTTTTTCGCTCGAACTGGAAGAGGACGACGAGATGGGGTTGCGCCTGGCGTCGCAGTCTTCGTCCCAGCAGAAAATGCCGCTGCTGGGGTAGCTGAGTTCACGGTTTTCCTTTTCTTCCATGTAGAATTCCTTGTGGACTACGCTCGAAGTGTCGGAACCATCCACAGAAGAGGAGGGCTCTCCGCTGCTGCTGGATTTGTTCTTCCCGGCCGAGGAACTGCTTTTTGCGGAATCGGCGGAATCCGTAGCGCTAGATTCTTCATCGATAGGGTACAAGGGATGCTTGTCTCCGTCTGTTGTACATCCCGCAAAAAGCGAGAAAACACCCAAAATACCCACAAACAGAATGTGATTTTTCATACCCCAAATATACTTTACATTTTGCGGGGTTAACAGAAAAAACTTTTTTACTATCTTTTTTGCCACTATGAGCAATGTTGAAATTTTCGACACTACGTTCGCCATGACCATTCTGGTCATTATGGCGCTTTGCATCCCTACAGTTCTGCTCCTTGCCAACTGGTTTTTGCACCCGGGCAAGATCAAAAACGTGCTTATCAAAGGCTCGGCCTACGAGTGCGGTCTGGCCCATGTTTCGGGCACTGCGAACGAGCGTTACCCCGTGAAATACTACATGGTAGCCATGCTTTTCCTCGTTTTTGACCTGGAAGTGGCGTTCCTCTACCCGTGGACGGTCCAGTTCTTGGCCGGCGGCTGGGAGCTCCTGCTCGTGCTCCTCGGGTTCTTGTTCATCCTCGAAGCGGGTTACCTCTACCTCTACAAGAAGGGCGTGCTCGACTGGACGAGCATCAAGGACTAGCGTTTCATAGAGTGTTCTATCTCAAAATAAAAAACGCGGATTCCGTCGGGAGTCCGCGTTTTTCTGTATGCGGAAGGCCTGCGAAACGCCTTCTTGTGTCGTGATTTGAATCACCCGATAATGTCCCGTGTATAATATAGCGCATACGGGAGCTATACAAGCTCGAGAGAGCGTGCCGGAGTTAAGCTTGAGTTTAGAGCGAACGGTCTGTGAGCCGGAGCCGGCAGGCGCAAGCTGCCGGTGCAGGCGCGAGCGGTCTTAGAACGCTTCTCTAAAGTAGAACGTCAGGCCGAGGCTCTTGAAATCCACCCACGAGACTTCGGCGCGTGCGTATAGGCGCTCGGACTTGTTGAGCGCCAGTTTGCCGCCGAACCCGACAGCGCGGTGCCATTTGTTGCGCATGAGCTTGCTGAAGTACGGCCCGACCTTGCCGCCTTCGAAGAAGATATCGCCGGCGAGCCTCCAGAAGAGTTGCTTGCGGAGTTCCACCTGCAGTATGGTCGCCTGGTTGTCGCGGAAATATTTTGTCTTCACCCCGCGGAAACGCTTGATGCCATCGGGGCCCGCCATGTATTCGAAGGGGACGTCGCCGTCGGTGCGCTGCCACAAGAGGGCCACCGCCATCGAAGTGTTCCAGATGGTTTCGCCGTAGGCGCGCAGGTCGAGTTCCTGGAACGTGAAGCTGTAGTCGCCGAACGCATCGCTGTAGAAGCGGTGTTCCCACTGGAAGAGTACGCCGTGCCGTGCCCAGTTGAGGTTGTCGCGCGTGTCGAACGAGAGGTGGTACCCGATGGCGTTGCGCCAGCCGTCCGTGTTCGTGGGCTGGACTATCTCGCCGTCGTATTCCCTGAATTCCATTTCACTGCGGTTGATGTCGAACACGAACCCGTAGCGGAAGTTCTGCAGCACCTGCGGTAGCCCGAGGTTCGATTCCACGATGCCCATCAGGAAGAACGTCTCGCGGTCGAAAGTGATGTAGTCGTCCATGTCGACGTCGTTGCCGATGCCGAAGAAATGCCCTACCCAGTTCTGGTAGCGGAAGTCGAGCCATCCGGATATGCGGTCGTGCGCGAAGTAGAAATAGGGCGTGGCCGCGAACTGGAACTGCTTGAGCGTGGAGCCGTAGGCGGCGACGTCTATTTCTTGCGAATGGCCTCCCTTGAACGAGGGCGGCAAGAAGAAGTTCACCATCGCGCCATACTGGAGTTCGGTCTCTTCGGTATAGCCGAGTACGGGCACGGCGCTCCACCACTGGAAATGCTTGGAGGTGTCCGCTGCTGCCGTGCTGGCGGAATCCGTCGCTGATGCGGAATCGGCCGGTGCAGGCGTAATCAGCGTGTCGGCCTGAGCGGGCGCGGCTTGTGCAGCGGCGGCCATCGGCAAAAATGCTCCGATGGATATGGCTGCGAGAAATTTTAAGGTACGGGTCGTCACGATAGATAATTTAGATAAAAATGAAGGCGGATTTTGCCCTTGTATGCCTTAAAATTTGGTCTTTTACATTTTGTAAACGGATTATGTTTCGTACCGTTCGATACTTCCTTTTTACGCGTTTATATTACAGATTGGAGTGGTGTAGGGAATGGTTGGGAAAGGAGTTAGAATGAAACAGTTTCTTTATGCAGCCCTTGCTTTTGGGCTGTGTTCGGTAGTTTATGCACAGGCCCCGCTCAACTTCGACGTAGAGAACCGGGGCAAGGACCTGGGCGCCACGGCCGGTGAACTCAAGTCCAACAAGAAACTTCCCAACCCGTTTGAATTCCATGACGGATCCAAGGTCACCAAGTACGATGACTGGAGCAAGCGCCGTAACGAAATCAAGGCGGATATCGAAAAGTACGAAATCGGTGAGAAGCCGATTCCTTCCGACGTGAGCGCCACCTACAGCGGCGGCACCCTCACGGTGACGGTGAAGGAAGGCGGCCAGACGATGACGATTACGTCCAAGTTCAGCATTCCTTCGGGCAACGGTCCGCATCCGATTATCATCGGCATGAACAGCGGCACGGGCTCGCTCTCGTCGAGCATCTTCAGCGGCTTTGTGCAGGTGCCCTTCAGTCACGACCAGGTGGCGAAATACTCCATGAACGGCCAGAAGGACACGAACGTGGGCTTCTACAAGTTCTACTCGGACAAGAAGCAGAATGGCGACTATTCCGCATGGTCGTGGGGCGTTAGCCGCCTTATCGACGGTCTCGCCTTGATTGCCGACGAATACCACCTCGACATGAGCAAGATTGCGGTCACGGGCTGCTCCTATGCGGGCAAGATGGCCCTGTTCGCGGGCGCCTTCGACGAACGCGTGACGCTTACCATCGCCCAGGAATCGGGTGGCGGCGGCATCAACTCGTGGCGTACTTCCGCGGACTTCGCGAGCCGCGGTACGAACATCGAAAAGATTGACAACACGAACTACAGCTGGTTCATGCAGAGCCTGAAGAACCAGGACCCGTACAAGCTCCCGCACGACCACCACGAACTCATCGCGATGATTGCTCCGCGTGCGGTGATCGCGCTCGGCAACCCCGGTTACGAATGGCTGGGTGACGAATCGGGTTACAAGTCCATGATGGCCGCTACCGAGGTGTGGAAGGCCATGGGCATCGAGGACCGTATCGGCTTTGACTTTACCGGTGGTCACGAACATTGCCAGGCGGCCAGTAGCCAGACGAAGTCGGTCACGGCGTTTGTCGACAAGTTCCTGCGCAACAAGGATGCGAATACCGATATTCACGTGAAGCCCACGAACGGCAAGGGTTTCAAGATTGACAACTATGGCGACTGGATTGACTGGGAAACGCCGGACCTTCCGTTCACGGCGTCCTCGATAGACACGATTCCGCAGGATACCGTGCCCAAGGATACGGGTTCTACGGGCGATACGTCGCTGGTCTGCCATGATGGATTTGCCGCACCTGCGCTCAGCATGCATGTGACGGCGGGTCGCATCGAGGTGAATGGCGCTCCGGCTGGCGCTCGCGTGAAGCTCTTCGACGTGCGCGGCAACGTGGTTGCCGTGATGGGGGCGAACGGCGGATTCCTCCCGAAGGTCAAGGGAAGGCTCCTCGCCATCGTCGAAAATGATTCCGGCAAGCGCCTCATGTCCAAGGCCATCATCAATACCGGATTCTAGAAACAGGGCGGTCTCCGGACCGCTTTTTTTACAATAAAGAAAAAATCTGTTGTTTGGTATAAGGAGAGATATGAACAGAGTATTTCTAACTGTGCAGGCAGTGTTTTTCGCGATGTGGTTTTTGACCACGGCGAGCTTTGCGCAAGACCCCAACCTCCACATCTACCTGGCTTACGGGCAGTCCAACATGTCGGGCCAGGCGACCGTCACCGACAAGGACCGTGCCCAGGACCCGCGGTTCCTCGTGCTGCGTGCGGCTAACCATTCGAACCAGAAGGTGGGCGAGTTCTACCCGGCGGCCCCTCCGATGGGACACAGCCAGTCCAAGGTGGGCATTGTCGATATCTTCGGGCGCACCATGGTCGCAAACCTCCCGGACAGCATCAAGGTTGCCGTGGCGAATATCGCGATTGGCGGGCAGAGCATAGACCTGTTCGACAAGGACCGCAACAAGACTTACGTGCAGAACGCGAAGAACAAGGGCGACACGTGGTGGATCCAGTACCTGGACGAATACGGCGGCGACTTGTACAAGCGCATCGTCGAGATGGGCAAGATCGCGAAGCAGAAGGGCGTCATCAAGGGATTCCTCTTCCACCAGGGAGAGGCGGACTACCAGATGAACGACTGGCCGAGCCGCGTCAAGAAGGTCTACGACGACCTGATTGCCGAACTGGAACTCGACCCGGAAAAGACCCCGATCTTGATTGGCGAACTTGCGCCCACGGGCGATCTCGGATGGCGAAACGATGCCGTGAAGCAGGCGGCGGACCTCATTCCGAACGGTCACCTGATTTCGGCGCAGGGTTGCCCTGCGCTCAAGGAGACGAGCTACACGCTGCACTTTACGCGCGAAGGCTACGAGACGTTCGGCAAGCGCTATGCCGAAAAGATGCTTGAACTGTTGAAGACGATGGAGCCGGAGGTTCCCGTGGATACCGTTACGAAGGACACTACCGTGCGCGATACCGCTGTGCGGGACACCTCCGTGAAGGATACCGCCATGGCGATTGTGCGCGGCGCGGGTGCGGTTGCCGGCATCGCGATGTATGTCTCAGACGGCTACCTCGCTGTTTCCGGTGCGCCTGCGGGTGCGCGGGTCAGGCTGTTCGACATGCAGGGCAATCAGCTCGGCGTGCTGGGCGCAAAGGGCGGCGCCATGCCGCAGGTTCGTGCGGGGCGCGTCCTCGCTATCGTCGAAAGTGCTTCGGGCATGCGCCTCCTCGCGAGGACGTTCAACGTCACCGGATTGTAGGGCGTGCGCCGGAAGGCGCCATGCGTTCTTTTGGAATGATGCCGTGCGGGAATGCGCGGCATCTTTTGTAATAGCGGGTTCCTAAATTTTTTAATTTTGTACCGATGCCTATCTTGTCTGCACAGAATGTCTCCCTGCGATTCAGCGGTCCGCCGCTTTTGGACAACGCCTCGTTCGATATCGAGGCGGGCGACCGCATTTGCCTCGTGGGCCGTAACGGCGAGGGCAAGAGCACGCTGCTCAAGATAATCCAGGGCGAGATGGGCATGGACTCCGGCGAGATTGTGAAGCGCACCGGCCTGAAGGTTTCCCGCATGGTGCAGGAAATCCCGGCCCACATGGAAGGCACCGTGCGCGACGTGGTGATGGCGGGCATTGCGCAGGACGGCCACCACGATGCCCATGCCGAGGCAATCCTCGGGAAGACGGGCATCGCGGCCGACGCTTTGTACGACGGACTTTCCGGCGGGCAGAAGCGTCGCGTGCTGTTCGCACGGGCCGTCGCCGAGAATCCGGACTTGCTCCTGCTGGACGAGCCTACGAACCACCTGGACATTCCCGCCATCCAGTGGCTGGAAGGCATCGTCTCGCGCCTGGAATGCGCGGTGCTTTTCGTGAGCCACGACCGCGCCTTCGTGCGCCGCGTGGCGACCCGCATTTTCGAACTCGACCGCGGGCGCGTTCGCACATGGAATTTCCCGTACGACAAGTTCGTGCAGTTCAGGGACCAGGCGCTCGCCGAAGAAGAGAAGGCGAACAAGCTTTTTGACAAGCGCCTTGCCGAAGAAGAAGTCTGGATACGCAAGGGAATCCAGGCACGCCGTACCCGCAACGAGGGGCGCGTGCGTGCGCTCATCAAGATGCGCCAGGAACGTGCGGAAAGGCGCACGCGGACCGGATCGGTGAACATGCAGATTACCGAAGCCGAGCGATCCGGTCGCCTCGTAGCCCGCCTCACCGACGTGAGCTTTGCCTACGAGGGCGCCCCGCTGATATCGCATTTCAGTACCGAAGTCTCCCGCGGGGACCGCATCGGCATCGTGGGCCCGAACGGTTCCGGCAAGACGACGCTCCTCAAGCTTATCCTCGGCGAAATACAGCCGGACGAAGGCGACATCCGCCTGGGAACGAACCTGCAGATTGCGTACTTCGACCAGATGCGCACCCGCCTGCGCGAAGACAAGAGCCTCGTGGAAAACGTGGGCGACGGCCAGGCTTATATTACTCTGAACGGCGTACGCCGCCACGTGTTAAGTTACCTGCAAGATTTCCTCTTTTCGGCGGAACGCGCCCGCGGGCCCATCAGCGCCTTGAGCGGCGGCGAAAGGAACCGCTTGCTGCTCGCCTGCCTGTTCAGCCACCCGAGCAACGTCCTGGTACTCGACGAGCCCACGAACGACCTCGACATGGAGACGCTCGACCTTCTGGCGGAACTTTTGGCCGATTACAACGGCACGGTTATCGTCGTAAGCCACGATAGAGCCTTCCTGGATTCCGTCGTTACGGGTATTTTTGCCATAGAAGACGGCGGAAACGTGTTTGAAGCCGTCGGCGGGTACACGGATTACGAAAATAATCGCAAAATTCGTGACAAGGAAGCGGCCAATGCTGCCAAGATTGCCGAAGAAAGGGCTTCTTTGTCGAAAAATTCAGCTCCGGGACAGCCTGGAACGGCAAAAAACGCGGTTTCTGACCAGAACCCTGCGAAGAAAAAGAAGCGTAGCTATAACGAAGAGCGCGAATATGCCGCTCTTCCCGAAAAAATTGAGAAACTCGAAGCCGAAATTGCTGAATTTCAGGCGGAATTGGCAAAACCGGAAGTCTATACCGACGCAAAACGCATAGTCGAATTGCAGAAAGAGCTGGCCGACCGCGAATCGGAACTGGAAAAAGCCTACGAAAGATTCGGGGAACTTGACTCCTTAGGTGGATAATATATCCAAAAAATATGGGCAGGGGTACTTGTGCGCTGGCTCACAATATATTATTTTCTTACTATAAGGATATTCAATGGAACATTGAAAAGGGGAACGGTATGAACGGAAAACTTTCTATTATTGCCCTTGCTCTTTTGAGCGGTGTCGTCATGGCGGCGCCGGAACGCGTATGGAGCATTACCGAGGGTAACGGCAAGACAATTCATCCTTACGGGAAGTGGTATACTTATACGTATTCCGAATCTGGCTCTGCAGCCAAGATTGACACCGCGACGACAGCGACGGCCAAAGTGATTACGGCGTCGGTTGGAAGGACTATATCCTCTTCCGCGGGAGTGGGCTTCGGATGGGGTGCCAAACAGGACAGCATCAAGGACCTGAGCATTTATGAGGGCGTGTGCCTCACCTATGCGGCCGAAGCGGCTTTCCGTCTCGACTTCAAGCAGACTACAGTCAAGGACGGCAACTACAACGGGTATAACGTCCCGGCACAGGCGTCAATCGATACCATCTTCATCCCGTTCTCCGAATTGGCTCAGGAAAAAGGCTGGGGTGTGACCAGGGCGCTTGACCTTACGAAGCAGACGGGTGTCCAGTTCAGCTACAAGCAGTCGTTCGTCGAGACCGAAGGCGTCCTCAAGAACGTCATCAAGATTGCTGCAATCCATTTCGGCAGTTCGTGCAGCAGCCATGCGCCGAACTTGAAGACTGGCGTCACTTCGCCTGATTCCAAGACTCTTTATGAAGGCGATACGCTCAAGATTGGTTTCAAGGAAATCTTCGAGGATGCCGATGGCGACGATCTGAACATCACGATGTCTATGAGTGGCGATATCGTGGATCTCAAGGAAGCGAAGAGCTATTCCATGAGCGACTTCGCGTGGCTCAAGAGCAAGCCGAATCCGGCTTCGGGCGCTTCTGCGACGGTATCTTTCCAGGCGACCGATCCTACGGGCAAGTCTGTAAGCTATACGGTCAAGGTCTCGCTTGTCGATCGTCAGAATCCTCCAGTTGCCGTGAATGACAACTATACGGTGGATGAAGATTCCAAGCTGACGGTTTCTGCCGCGAAGGGAGTGCTTCGCAACGATTACGATGATGACGACGATCCCGACAATCCGTCGATTACGGCTACGTTGGATTCCACGACGCAGCATGGTGTACTCACCTTCAGCGGAAGCGGTTTCACCTACACCCCCGAGGCGGATTTCTATGGTACTGATTATTTCGTCTACCATGTGACCGATGGTTCCGGCAATACCAGCAACATGGCGACCGTTACCATCACGGTGAACAACGTGGAAGATCCCGCGACGCTCACAATCAATCATCCCTTCCTCTATGTAGGCTCTCTTGACGAAGACGCCGTGAATTTTGAGGACGGAGTCAAGGTGAAAGAAGATTTCGACGACTTCGATATCTTTATCCCGGGCGAAAATATTGAATTCTCCGACCCCGATGTGTTGACGGCTGGCTTCCCGCTCAAAGTCGCCTGCGCGAAGGGATTGGTCGAAGTGGCATATACGAAGATTTCCGGCAATCATGTCATTTCCGTGACTGCGGTGCCTAATGCGAACGGCAAGGACGTCATCAAGCTGTTCACTATTGACGGCAAGGATACTGTTGGTATTTCTATCCCCGTTGAGGTGGCTGCTGTTGCCGACAAGCCGGTTGCAAAGAACGATGCGTACGAGATGGGTCAGGATACCGTGAATGTGGTTTCTGCCAAGCTGGGCGTGCTTGCCAACGACGTGAACCCCGATGGCGCATCCGTGCTCAAGGCCTACCTCTTCGAGGATGCCGACCACGGCAAGGTCAAGCTCGCGACTGATGGCTCGTTCACTTACGAAGTCGGCGACTTCAATGGCGAGGACATCTTTACCTACTTTGTTGTCAATGCCGAAGGCGATACTTCCGAGGTTGCCGCAGTGACTCTTACTGTGGAATACAGGAACCGCGGGCCCGTTGTTCTTGCAGCTGCGAGGGATACCGCAGGCGCTCGCGTTGCTGCCCTGAATGAAGATTTCGCGAAGACCATCGAGTTCAAGGCGTCCGAAGTGAAGACCTGGTTCGAGGATCCTGAAGGCGATCCGATTAGCTTCAGAGCGTCCAATCCCGACAGCCTGTTGAATGTTACGAGCACTGTGGCCGGTACTATTACGGTCAAGGCGGTAAGGGATGCTTGTGGTGAAACCACGCTCGACGTGATTGCGACCGACTCCGCGAACAATTCGACAACGTTTAGCCTTCCGGTCTCTATTGATTGCGTGAACGATGTTCCGGTCCGCATAGGCGCGGCTGCCGATACGATTCTGGTGCCGCCCAGCGGCTGGCGCAAGGCTTTCTACGTGTTTGACCTCTTCGAAGACGTGGACGATACCGTGCTGACGCTGAAGGTTACGACTCTCAACAAGGAAAGGGTTATCAAGGGCGAGGTTATTGGCGACAGCCTTATCGTGAATCTCTTCGATGATAAGGTCTACTTGCAGAAAAAGGTGCCGTACTCCATCAAGGTCAACGTGACGGATGGAATGGGTAAGACTGCCGTTCCGAAGACGCTTGTGTTCCTCGTGGACGAGAGCATGGCTCTCCCGCAGGTTGCCTCTGCTTCCAAGATGGGCTGGCAGGGCGCCATCCGTGCCGAACAGGGCGTGGCCGCCATCTTCGACATGCAGGGCCGCGTGATGTGGAAGTCCGCGCTCCCGGTATCCGAAGCCGACGTGCGTAACGCCGCCGCCAAGGTGCAGGGCCGCAAGATCCTGCAGGTCAACAAGCAGACTTGGACCATCAAGTAACGCTTGGAAAAGCGATAAGAAAAAGCCCCGCGATTGCGGGGCTTTTCTTGTAAGGTCTTGAAGGGGTCTCCCGCTTGCGCGGGGTGCCGCTTACTTGACGAGAGCTTCGGTATCGAGGGCGATAAGCAGCTCTTCGTTGGTGGCGACCACCATAGCAGTCGGCGTGCCGTCCTTGCTGATGATGTGGCCGGAGTTCTTGCCGTTGTCCTCATTGCGGGCGTCGTCAATCTGGTAGCCGAGCAGGGCGAGGTTTTCCATCACGGTCTTGCGAACCACGCGGCTGTTCTCGCCGATACCGCCGGTGAACACGAGCGCATCGATGCGCGGGAGAGCCATGGCGATGCCGCCGATTTCGCGGGTCAGCTTGTAGCAGAAGGTCTCGAGGGCGATCTGGGCGCCGAGATGGCCTTCGCTTGCGGCCTGCGTCAAGGTGCGCATGTCGTTGCTGAGGCCGGAGAGGCCGAGCAGGCCGGATTCCTTGTTCACGAGCTTGTCGAGGCGGTCGATATCGTAGCCGTACTTCTTGCTGATGAAGAAGAGGATAGCCGGGTCGAGGCTGCCGGAGCGGGTGCCCATGATGAGGCCGTCGAGCGGGGTGAAGCCCATGGTGGTGTCAGCGCACTTGCCGTTGAGAATCGCGGAGCAGCTGGAACCGTTGCCGAGGTGGGCGGTGATGAAGCAGCAGTCTTCCGGCTTCTTGCCGAGGATGCTCGCGGCTTCGGCGGTCACGAAGCGGTGGCTGGTGCCGTGGAAACCGTAACGGCGGATGGCGTCCTTCTCATAGAAGGAATACGGAATGCCGTACAGGAATGCCTTGCGGGGCATGGTCTGGTGGAAGGCGGTGTCGAACACTGCCACCTGCGGGAGCTTCGGGAAGAACTTGGTCGCGCATTCCATGCCGGTTGCGTGCGCGGGTTCGTGCAGCGGGGCGAACAGCGTGATGCTGCGGATGTAGTCGATGACTTCCTGGCTGACCTTTTCGCTCTTGATGTACTTGCCGCCATGCACCACGCGGTGGCCGATGGCTTCGATCGTGTCGATGAGCTTCTGCTCGCCGAGGAACTTCTGCACCTGGGCGACGGCTTCGGCGTGCGTCGGGCAGTCGAAATTGAAGTCAATGTTGCCTTCGGGGCCCTTGGCCTTCACGTGGCCGTTCACGCCGATGTTCTCGACGAGGCCGCTGGAGATGGATTCTTTGGTCTGGGTATCGATGACGGCGAACTTCACAGAGGAACTGCCGCAGTTTAAGACTAGTACGCGCATAATTGTAATTGATGGTTGATGGTTTACGTCGAGAATTATAGCATTTTGAGAAAAGTCTGGCTATGAAATGCACTCCGGGGTCTGCGCCGAGCGTATGCCGAGTTGATTTTTTTTTACTAAATTCACGGCAATGCTGAAGAAGATTGCAGATTTCGATAGCCGCGTGACGAATTTTTGGTTAAACCGGCGTTTTTCGGCCAGGTCTAACCGCTGGTTACGTTTTTACGTGCGCCTGGGCGACGGCTACATCTGGGTCCTCTTCTCGCTGTTCCTTTTCTGGAAGGTTGGCTGGGACAATTTCCTCCCGATCCTGTGGCATGCGCTTACGGCCCTCGCGGTAAGCCTCGTCGCATACTGGGTGATAAAACTTTGCGTGAAGCGCGCCCGCCCGTTCGATTCCAATCCGTCGATTGAGGCCGGAGTTCCGCCGCTTGACAAGTACAGCTTCCCTTCCGGCCATACGATGAACAACTTGGCTGTTGCCTCGGCGGTGTTCTTCAGCGCCCCGCAGTACGGCTGGGTGATGGTCCTGCTGCCGCTCACTTGGGGACTTCTGCGCGTGTATTTCGGCGTCCACTGGCTTACGGACGTACTTTGCGGATTCCTGTTCGGCGTGCTGAGTTTCGTGATTGGTCATTGCATCTGGATCCTGATTTTCTAGTCCGATTGCGGTTGGTTCCCTATGACGGATTTTGTAAAGGCGGGCGATTTCTTTGCTTCACTCGCGCCGGAAGAACGCGTGTTCCTGCTGATACGCCATGCGGAACGCAGGCACATCACTCCCGACGATCCTGATTTCGGTGCGCACGTGGGCCTTACCGACAAGGGGCGCGAACAGGCGCTTTCGTTGGGCAGGTGCATCCCGCCCGAGGGCGACATCTGCTTTTATTCGAGTCCGGTAGGGCGCTGCGTGGAGACGGCGCAGTGCATAGGCAAAGCTCGTGTTGGCGTTCAAGTGCCCGCACACCTTAATGCGGTGGTTTCCGATGAGCCGCGTGTTGAACCGCTCGACTGCCTGGCAGAATACTTTGTTCAAAATTATGACGAGTACATGAAGGTGCTGCGCGCCGGTTTTTATGAAGGCATTTGCGCGTGGCTTGCAAACGAGGCGGAAGGAAAAAAACGTGGTGACAACGAGGCTTTCTGCCCGCTGGCTGCACGTTCCGAAGAAATGCTTGCGATGATGCTTTCGAAGGGAACCGTGCGCTTCAATATTTTCGCGACGCATGATGCCTGGGTAGTCCCGTGCCTCACGCATTTCTGCGGCATGCGTTTTACGCCCCAGCGCTGGATGAACTACCTCACCGGCATGGCCGTCGTGACCGGTGCCGACGGGAAAAACGTCAAGCGGATTGTTCCCGTGACGGCTTTGGATACGGGCTGGCTGCAATTCTGAGCCAAAAAAAGTACGGCACAATTTTTTGCAATTGATTAAAAACTGCGCTACTGGCGCATTTTTTTATATACATTACGAGTATGAATATTGCATCGGGAACATATCGCCGTATATTTGTGCTGGGTTCCGGCTTCAGCAAGTCATTCTGCCCGCAGATGCCCACGCTCCGCGACCTGAACGAGCGCATTCCCTTCGGGATATCGGACGAATTCCCGCATTTGCGGGAATACTGCAGGCATTTCCTTGAGCTCTGCAACGAGCAGGCGGAATACCTGAATATCGAGACGCTTTCGACCTCGATTCTTTCGGCGCAGATTTTCCCGGGAGTGCGAGAGAGCCTTTACCATTCGAGCTTGCGTTTCGAGTTGCTGCGCTTTATCGCGAACGAGATTCGCAGAGACCATATCGTGGATTCCGCTTCGGCGACGGTGATGCGCAAGTTCCTGGCGGGCTGCGAGAACTGCCCGAGCGAAGGCCTGCGCGATACCCTGCTGCTCAGTTTCAACTACGATACGCTCATCGAGGACGTGATTGCCGATGACCCCGAGATGGATGCGCGTGTGGCCGTGGATTATGGCGTCCGGATTGACCCTGCAGACCGCAGCGCGGTGCGTAGGCCGCGTACGCTTACGATTGACCTCATCAAGCTGCACGGTTCGCTCAACTGGTACCCGGTGAAGGGCGCCTCTGACCCGCTCGACTTGAAAAACGTATGCCAGGTGGAACCCTGCGACCGGAGTTTCCCCATTTATCGCGAGGATACGCCCATCTACATCCCGATGGCGCACGCGAAGGAATCCTTTTTGCGCGGAAGCCTTTTCAACCTGCTCTGGAGCAAGGCGGATTACTACCTGAAAAATGCGCAGGAGATATATTTCTTGGGTTACGGGTTCCCGAAAACGGACATGAACAACCTGGAATTCCTGCTCCGGCACCGTTCGCGCTTCAAGAAGGTGGTGGTTTTCGAGCATGAGGGCTCCGCCGTGCTCGAAAGGCTGCGCTGTCTGCTGGGCGATCTGGTCGAAAGTTGCGACGCGAAGGAATACTTGGCGAATATTTCGGGATAACGTAATTTTTTTGGTGACACTTTGGCCTCCCAGGAGTGTTATATAATAAAAAAGGGAGGTTTTTGCATGAAAATCCTGATTTTGAACGCGAGTCCGCGCAAGCATGGTATGATTTCGCAGGCGGTGGAACGCTTTGCCGATGGCGCTACGAGTTCGCACCTGGGCGATTTTTCTGACGATACGCAGGTGGAAATCGTGAACGTGAACGATTTGAAGTTCTCGCCCTGCAGGGGCTGCATGCAATGCCGTAACCGCGGGATTTGCTGCATGCCGGTGGACGACGCGCACCGGGTCGCCGAGAAGATTTTCGCATGCGACGTGCTGGTGGTCGCCGCTCCCGTATACTGGGGCAACATGCCGGGAACCCTCAAGACGCTTTTCGACCGCATGGTGTACGCGCTGATGGGCGAATCCAAGTACGGAATCCCCAAACCGCTCCACAAGGGCAAGGATGCCTATATAATTACCAGCTGCACGACCCCCTTCCCGTTCAATTTCTTCTGCGGGCAGACCTCCGGCATGGTGGCCGCCCTCAAGGAGATTTTGGGCACCGCGGGCTTCAAAATTCGCGGAAAAGTGGTAATTCCGGGCACAAAGGCCAAAGCGGGGCTCCCTGCGCATGCCGGAAAATGTGCCTATCGGATGGGATTTTCCCTCGCCCTGTAACAAAAGCCGATTTTTTCTAATTTTGTAGTGACACTTTTGACTTCCCTAGGTGTTACAAAGGTATGAAAGGCAAGAATACGGCGGACAAGCAGGAATTTTCGAGACTTTACGGGACATACGCCCCGATGGTCTACCGTCGCTGCTACGCCCTCTTGAAGGATAGCGCCGAGGCCGAGGATATGGTGCAGGATGTTTTCCTCCGCATATTCGACCGCATGGACACGCTCGACATCTCGCAGCCGAGCAGCCTCCTGTGGAACACGGCGACGCGCCTCTGCCTGAACCGCATCCGCGACAAGCACCGCAGAGGGCTCGACGTGGATTCGAGCGAACTGCTCCTGAACATCGCCTGCATGGACGATTCACAGGATAACGACGCGAAGGGCATACTTGACAGGCTCTTCTCTCGCGAACCTGAATCCAGCAGGACGATAGCGGTTCTCCACTATGTGGACGGCATGACCCTCGAAGAGACTGCCCGCGAGGTAAACTTGTCTGTTAGCGGCGTTCGCAAGCGTTTGCGTGGGCTGCAGGCCAAAATTAAGACCCTGGAGGTGAAGTGATGATTCCCGACTGGAAACTAGAAAGGTACTTGACAGGCGACCTGCCTGCCGAGGAAATGCGCGAAATTCGCGCCATGGAGGCCACGGACGAGGTGTTCGCGGGCCGCGTGAAGATGTTGCGCGAAGACAATGCGGCGATCCTCAAGAAGTTGCCGTTCGAAAAGCTTTCGGAAAAGATTTCGGCGATGCCCGGACGCTCCAATGGCGCCGGCAATACGGTGCGCGTGAATTTTACTCTCGTGAAGTTTGCTGCAGCCGCAGCGCTCGTGCTCGCAGTCGTTACGGTGGCGCTCTTTAGCCAGCGCGATATCGCAGCTCCGGAACAGACCGCTGGCGGCACGGTGGATGTCGCGTTTGTCGATCCCTCGGAATTCTCGGACACGCGCATCAAGGGTCTGGATGCCCGCATGGAAGTCTGGAAGAAGACGGGCGAGACCGCGGTGCAGATGTCCAACCTGGACGAGGCCCGCGAAGGCGACGAAATCCAGCTCCGCTATTCCGTCCCGGAAAAATGCTTCGGCCTGCTTTTCAGCATGGACGGCAACGGTACGCTCACGATGCACATGGCCGAAGGCAACAAGGCGGTTGCGCTCGAGCCGGGCAAGATGACGACGCTCCCGTTCGCTTACAAGCTTGACAATGCGCCGAAGTTCGAGAAGTTCTTCTTCTTGACTTCGCAGAAGGATTTTGAATTGGATGCTGACGATGTGGATGCCGTTCTCAAGCGCTCCGATATCAGCAAGGTGAGCCTCTCGGTTCGCAAGGTGGAGGAAAAGTAACATGGTGAAAAGAGTTATCGATTTTTTTGATGCGGCGCTGCTTTTGCCACTGATGACCCTGATTTTCGTATTTGTCTTTGCGGCCCAGGTGAGTGCCGCTACCGAGAACGCACGCATCAATCGCTATGTTATCGCCATCAGCGCGAATTATGGTGGTGATGCCCGCCCGACACTGCGCTACGCTGAAACGGACGCGAAGTCTTTTGCGAAGGTGCTTGGCGAAATGGGCGGCGTGCCGTCGAAGAACGTGGTGTTCGTGAGGGAACCCTCCATCAAGAATTTGGGGAACCAGCTGGACATCCTCGACGAAAAAATGAAGAGGGGCAAGTCCCAGAGCGGCCGTGACGAAGTGCTGGTCTATTACAGCGGTCACGCCGACGAGAAGGGCCTGCGCCTGGGCAACGAAGTTTATGGCTGGAAGGAATTCCGCAAGCGCATCGACGCGCTGAATGCCGACGTGAAGATTGCCGTCATCGACGCTTGCGGATCGGGTGCGATTACGCGCCTCAAGGGCGGTGTGGCCGTGCCGGCGTTCATGGTGGACCAGAGCAGCGACATGAAGGGTTACGCGTTCATCACGAGCAGCACGCAAGATGAATCTAGCCAGGAAAGCGACAAACTCAAGGGTTCCTTCTTCACGCATTCGCTGGTGAGCGGCCTGCGCGGTGCGGGTGACCTGAGCGGTGACGGCAAGGTCACCCTGTCCGAAGCTTACCAGTTCGCTTTCAACGAGACTTTGCAGCGTACCGAGAAGACGCTCGGTGGTGCCCAGCACCCGAGCCGCGATATGAACCTCGCCGGTACGGGTGACGTGGTGATGACGGATCTCCGCAGCACGAGTGCGGGCCTCGACCTTGACGAAGATGTGGATGGACGCCTGTTCATCCGCGACAGCAAGGGCGAACTTGTGGCCGAACTCTTCAAGAAGGGCGGCCGCGCCATGAGCCTCGGGTTCCCTGCGGGCAGGTACAGCATCCGCCTGGAACGCCCTGCGGAATACAGCGAAGCTATCGTGACCCTCCAGGACAATTACCGCGCAAGGCTTACGCACAGGCAGTTCGCCGCGGTGTCCGCCGAAAAGACGACCCTTCGCGGTGAAATCGGCGGGACCAGGAGTTGCGAAAGCGGCGATACCATCGCATGTTCTCTTGATTCGCTCGACCATTACGGCAAATACCGCGTGACCTTCAATGCGGTGGACAAGGATTCGGAACCGCGCAAGGGCATCCAGCTTGGATTCTTCGTCGCGAAGGCTAGCGAAAATATGCTCGGTTCTCAGTTGAGCCTTATTGCGAATATCGCCCGCAAGGAAATGCACGGCCTGCAGGTGACCGACATCTACAACGGTGTGAACGGGAACTTCGAGGGTGCGCAGATCAGCGGCGTGATGAACTACGCGAAGTCTTTTGAAGGCGCTCAGATTGCTTCTGTCCTGAACGTGGCCAAGAAAAATTCGAAGGGCCTGCAGGTTTCGGGTGCAATCAATATCGCTTCGGATTCCCTTTCGGGCATTCAGGTCGCGGCCGGTATAAACTATGCGAAGCAGGCCGATGTGCAGGTCGGTATAGTGAACGTCTCCCGCGAATCTAACGTCCAGGTCTCCGTGATGAACATCGCGAAGAAGAACGTCGGTCCGCAGATATCCGTGATGAACGTTGCCGGTGAAGTGAACGGTCCTCAGATTTCTGTAATGAACGTCGCGAAGAAGGTTGAAGGCCCGCAGATGTCCGTGATGAACATTGCCGGAAAGATCGAAGGCCCGCAGATGTCCGTGATGAATATTGCCGGAAAGATCAAGGGCCCGCAGGTATCCTTGTTGAACATTGCAGGCAAGGCGAACGGCCGCCAGATTGGTCTCCTCAATATCTGCGGTTCCTGCGAAGAGTCTCCGATTGGCCTTATCAGCCTCGTGGGTAACGGCGTGTGGAGCGTGACGACATCCCTGAACGAGACGGGCGCCTTGGGACTTTCCTTCCACTTCGGAACGCCATTCCTCTATACCGCGGTCGAAGGGACGCGCTTGTTCGAGAAGGGTTCGTCTTTCAGGCACTTCGATGGAACCTTTGAATCGGGCTTGGGAATCGGAACGCAGTTCGGCTATTTCGGCACCCATTTCGAACTAGAATACATGTTCCTCAGCGTCTATGACCGCTTCCGCTTCAGTGAAGACACCAAGAGCAATTTCCACCATCGCATGCGTCTTGGCTTTGTCCACCGCCTGCTTCCCGGCTTCGGCCTGACTGTCGGCGGCACCATGAACGTGGTGACCGAGGGCAATGCGGACAAGGTATTCCTCAAGCCTCTTGGCGAATACCACGACGACGTGAAGCACCATGACCACAAGGGACGCATCTGGCCCGGATTCTATGCCGGCCTGGTCTTTGGAAGGTTCTAGGACAACAGCGCATATGATTTAGAAGGGCCGCGACTGCGGCCCTTTGCGTTTTTCGTTTTCGGGGAATTAGGCTTTGTCGAGCGCCGTTTCCAGGATTTTTTTCGCGTTCGCGACGCGTTCGGGAGAGGGCGACTTGACGTCTTTCAGCGGGTAGTCGATACCGAGCTGCTGGTACTTGGCGAGCGCGAGCGCATGGTAGGGCAATACGTCGATGCGCTTCACGTTGCCCAGTGTGCGGATGAAGTCGCGCGTCTGTGCGAGGTAATCGTCGTTGTCGCTTATGCCGGGAACGAGCACGTGCCTAATCCAGATGGGCTTGTGGATTTCGTCGAGGTAGCGGAACATGTCGAGGATGTTCGCATTGTCGTGCCCGGTGAGCGCTTTGTGCTCGGTCGGGTCGATGTGCTTGATATCCACGAGCAGCAGGTCCGTTGCCGCCATGAGGCGTTTGAACTTGCCGAAGTACGGCTCGTTGCGGACGAAGTTTACGCCCGAGGTGTCGATGCAGGTGTTTACGCCTGCCGCCTTCGCCGCTTCGAAGAATTCAATCATGAAATCCATTTGCGCGAGTGGTTCGCCGCCGCTCACGGTGATGCCGCCTTCGGTTCCCCAGTAGCTCTTGTAACGGAGCGCTTTTTTCAGGAGGTCGCCTGCGGAAATCTCGAAGGGTGCTTCCGCGGGCAGGCGTGCGCCGCCCTCCACCGCAAAATCCCACGTTTCGGGATTGTGGCAGAATTTGCAGCGCATGGGGCAGCCCTGCGTAAAGACGACGAAGCGGATTCCCGGGCCGTCGACCGACCCGAAGGTTTCCAGCTTGTTGATTTTGCCGAGTGCCATAGGTGAAATTGCCGCGCAGGGGTTAGCCCTTCGCGAGCATGTCCATCAGTTCGGAGTCGAGCCTGTCGGGGTTGTTGTACTGCGGCAGGCTATTGTGCAGCGACTCGCCTTTGGATACGAGACCGAAATCGAGGTTCTTGTAGTTCCAGTAACTGAAGCCCACGTCGGCTTCGCGCAGGATGTCGAGGAAGTCGCGCATCCATGCGATTTGGTACTGGCGCGGAACCTGGACGTACACGCCGAACTCGTTGCATGCCACGGGAAGGTCGTACTTCGCGCGAAAATCGAGCGCGTTCTGGATGCTTTCCTGGAGCCTTGCCTTGTCCCACTTGCCGTATTCCACGTCGAGCCTGGTTTCCGCTCCCTGTTCGGGTGCGGCGTAGTCACCGGGCCACGGGCGTTCAATGTGGAAGAACGGGTCGGCGATCCATGCGGCCTTCTGGTGCGTGAACGTCACCGGCGTGTAGGTGTGGAAACTGTAGATGACGTTGTCGTCTTCGAGCGGCGTAAGGTACTTGAATTCGCGGGCGCTGTTCCACTTGTTGCTCCCCACCACGATGGTGTTCTTGGGGGCATGCTTGCGGATAGACCAGAAGAGTTCGTCTTTTACTTTGTCCCATACGAGCGAATCGCTGCCTGCGGGCTCGTTCAAAAGTTCCATCATCACGCGGGGCATGTTGCTGTAGCGTTCTCCCATGAACGCCCAGATGTTGCATGCGCGCTTGCGTGCGGCTGGGTCGGCGAAGAACGCCTGCTCGGTAGAGCATCCCAGATGGAAGTCGTGTCCGGGGCATTTGTGCAAGTCGAGAATCACGTCGAGGTCGGACTCCACGATTTCGCGGAGCGCCTTGTCGAGCAGGGCGAAAACCTCTTCATCGGGCGTATCGTTTTCGCCCTTGAACAGGTTGAAGTAGTCCACGGGCAGGCGCACGTGGTTGAACCCCGCCTTTCGGATGCGCTCGAAGTCGCTCTTGCCGAGGAAGGTCTTTATGTGAGGAACAACCCCGGGGAAACCGACGGGGTCTTTTTCCTGGATGCAGTCGACCTGACTGAACCAGCCACCCAAATTCACTCCGCGCAGTCTTTCCTTTTTCATTGTGTTGTCCCTGTGAGAAGAATGTGAAAAATAATGTCGTGAAAAAAGTTAATTTTTTTACATGAGTCTAAGAGTCGGGCGAATACCGTTTTTAGTGTGTGCACCGTTTTTTCATGATTTTCTCGGGCGCGAAGGCGAATATCGTGAATTCGATTTTGTCGATGGTCCGCCGAGTGCGCACTGCGCCGGGCTCATGGATGGCTCCATAGACCTTTCTCCCGCATCGTCCATCACGTTCGCTCTCAAGCCGGGCGCCTTTGTCCTGTCGCCTTCGCTCTGTACCTCCTGTTCGTTTGAGGTGCGCTCGGTGAAGCTCTTTTCCCGTTACCCGATAGAATCGCTCGGTGGGCGTACTGTACGGATAACTTTGCAAAGCCGTACTTCGGTTGCGCTGCTGCGGATTCTACTCGAAGTGCGTTACGGGCTCAAGCCCGCATACGTGCAGGGCTTTGCCGCCGAGGATGGCGACGATGCCTGCCTCTTGATTGGCGACATGGCTCTCGAAGAAAACGAACGCGGACGTTTCGAATACAGTTACGACCTGGGATCCCTATGGCAGGAATGGCAGGGGCTCCCGTTCGTGTTCGGCGCATGGATAATCTCGAAGGCCGCCGCACAGAAAAATCGCGCGGGTCTTGAACGCTACATGGAGTTGACGGAACGGAGCATCGCGAACTTCCGTGCCGACGTGGGCGCGTCGCTTGACCGCTGGCTTGCGAAGTATCCGGTGCATCTCCCGCGCGCGGTGGTGGAGGACTATTACAGCTTTTTGGATTACCGCTTCACCGAAGAACGCAAGCGTTCCCTCTCGCTTTTCCTTTCCCTTGCTGCTCGCATGTGCCTTACGGAGCAGGCGCAGCCGCTCGAATTTTTATAGGGCGTTTTTTTTCCTAAAAAAAGGCGCGAAAAAGGGGCTCCGATCGGGCGGACCCTGAACTGTTCGGGCTTTCAGTATATATTTTTAGGGGAAAGAGGTATTAGGGATTATGGTTGAAGAAAGAATTCTTATTGTCGATGACAATGCCGAAATGCTGCAGAAGACGAACGAGTTGCTTTCGCAGGTCGGCTATAGCGTTGTGATGTGTTCTTCCGGCGAAGAGGCGCTGGAATTTTTGGACAAGGAACGTGTTGACCTTGTCCTTCTGGACATAAACATGCCGAGTCTCAACGGGTACGAGGTATGCCTGCGCATCAGGCAGAGCCACGCTCTCGATGACTTGCCCGTCATATTCCTCACGAGCCGCGAAGATACAGACAGCATCACGAAGGGGTTCCATGCGGGAGCTTCCGATTTCGTGAGCAAGACCGCGGTTTCCGAGATTCTGCTTGCGCGCGTGAACGTGCAGATTCGCTTGGCGCGCACGTTACGTTATCTGCGTGACATTTCGCTGACGGACGATTTGACCGGTGCGTACAACAGGAGACACGCAATGTATTCCTTGCGTGAATGGTTTGCACGCAGTAAGCGATACGGCACGCACTTCTCCCTGATTTATTTCGACTTGAACGGCTTGAAGCAGATTAACGACAGCTATGGCCACCAGGCGGGCGATTTGCTTTTGCGCGCTGTGGTGAACGCTTGCAAGAAGTTGCTTCGCGAATCGGACCTGCTGTTCCGTATGGGCGGCGACGAGTTCATGGTGCTCTGTCCCGATACCGACAAGCGCGGAGCCTTTATCTGCGCCGACCGCATGCTCGAGGCCGTGAATACCGTGACGATTATCGACCAGACGGTTTCGTTCGCCTATGGCGTCGCCCATTCGAGCGATGACTACAAGGACATGGACGACATGCTTCACTATGCCGACGAAGCGATGTACGAATGCAAACAAAAACAGCGCGCCTCGCGTAAGTAGGGCGCGCAGTCTTCGGTTCTAGTTTTTTTTTCTAGAGTGCTTTTTTGACGCTGTCGATGAGCGTCGTGAGGCGCTTGCCGATTTCTTCCCAGTCACCGCTTTCCATGAGCTTCGGTGCGAAGATGCTTGCCCCGAAGGAGAGCAGGTTCGCGCCTGCCTTCAGGTAGTCGCCCGCGTTCTGCGCGTTCACTCCGCCGCATGCCATGAGCGGGATGTCGCGGAACGGGCCGCGCAATGCCTTGATGTACTCGGGCCCGCCGACGCAGTTGACGGGGAAGACCTTCACTGCGGTTGCGCCCAGGTCGAAAGCCTTCTGCACTTCGGTCGGGGAGAGGGCGCCCGGGATAATCGGGATGCCCGCCGTGTTCGAGTAGCGGATGATTTCGTTACGGGTGTTGGGAGTCACGATGAATTCGGCTCCGGCGGCGAGCGCCTTCTTGAGGTCGCTTTCGTGGCGGACCGTGCCTGCGCCGACCGTGATGCCCAGAGGTTTCGCAGCCTGCTTGAGCGATGCGATGATCGCTTCTGCGCCGGCGGTGTTCATGGTGACTTCGATTGCCTTCAGGCCGCATGCGGCGGCAGTCTTCGCGCAGGCTTCTTCTGCGCCCTGCGGAATGTCGCGCAAGATTCCGATGACGGGAACTTGCTTTATAAATTCAAGTAAATCCATACCATTAGTATAGTAAATTGGAATCAAACGGTGTCCCGTACTTCGTGTCTTGGTGCGGTGTATGGAAAAACGATACACTTGATACAGATTGTTCTTTTGTTTGACCGCCCCGTGTACGTTCCCGCGGAAAAAAGAATAACTTTGAAGAAAAAGAAAAAAAGGTAATCTCATGAATATCAAACTTATCCTCCCTGCCTGTATCGCACTTGCCTTCGTTGCTTGCTCCGATAACGACAATGGCCTTGCTCCGGCTGACCAGTCTTCTGATTCCGTTGCCCTTTCTTCTGCGACGGTTCCGCTCTCCTCCGAAACGGTTCCGCTTTCTTCTGCGACCGTGCCGGTTTCCTCTGCGACGCTTCCGGTTTCGTCCGAAACGGTTCCGCTCTCTTCCGAAACGGTACCTCCCGCATCGTCCGCTTCTACCGAGCCGCCTATGGATGAGATTCCGCCTGCAGTCGATGGCCCCTTCGACCCGAACAAAAAGTACAAGTTCTACGGTGCGGAACTGACCGGTAAGGAACTCTTCAAGTACGGGCGCTTCGAGGCCCGCATGAGGATGGCCGCTACTTCGGGTACGGTGAGCTCCATGTTCCTCAACTACGACCTTTCTTGGAAGAAGGGCGATGAACCGTGGAACGAGATTGATATCGAAGTCCTCGGCAAGGATCCGACCAAGTGGCAGTCCAATGTGCTTACCCGCGAGGCCAATCCGTCCATCAACGACCTTACGTCTACCGAAAAGATCCACGATTTTAATTTCGATGCGACCAAGGGATTCCACCTGTATGCAATCGTCTGGACTCCGGAATATGTGGCCTGGGAAATCGACAGCGTCGAAGTCCGCCGTGACGAAATTGGCCAGACCCACGGTAGCCACGCTGACGCCGACCAGGTGAAGTTCTTGACCGAAGAACAGACCCTCCGCTTCAACCTTTGGGCTTCGAAGACTCCGTCCTGGACGGGCAAGTTTACGGGTGAAGGCCTCCCGGTGGAACAGCACATCGACTACGTGCGCGTCTACTCTTACGATCCGGCCACCAAGGGCTTCGTGTTCAAGTGGCAGGATGACTTCGATGGCGCATGGCTCGATTACGATCGCTGGTCCGAAGGCAACTGGGAAATGGAAAACGTGATGTACCGTGACTTGAACATCCGCGTGGAACATGGCCTCGTCAAGCTCCGCCTCGACTACGAAGAATAAGTTTGAAAATTCTCCTCCAATTCTCCTCCTAAAAGGACTCCCGGGCAACCGGGGGTCTTTTTGCTTTTTTGAGGTGCGACGTTTTGACGCGCTTCGCGCGTCTTTTGCTGGGTTCGGAAATGGGCCTGCGAGCAGTCCCGCTTCACTCGCTCTACGCAAAAGTTGCTAAATTTGTTCCCGAAAAATAAAAGGACACATTATGCCTACTATGACTTCTGCGCAGGTGCGCGAATCTTTCATCAAGTTCTTTGAATCCAAGGGCCACCTCTTTGTGCGTTCTTCGCCGGTGGTTCCGCATGACGACCCGACGCTCATGTTCACGAACGCGGGCATGAACCAGTTCAAGGCAATCTTCCTGGGCGACAATCCGAAGGGCTGGAAGCGCGCATGCAACAGCCAGAAGTGCCTCCGCGTGTCCGGTAAGCACAACGACCTCGACGTGGTGGGCCGCGACAACTACCACCACAC
>NZ_JAFZKX010000064.1 GCF_017551775.1 Fibrobacter sp.
AAAAATGGCAAATTTATTGATGGAACACATTTTTTTACAGGACCAGCCAAGGGGTATAACAAGGACGGATTCAACTACTATTTTGCCAATGTGGCAAAAGTTCATGAATTTTTCAATACTCGAAATGTTTTCCCCATGCCTAGGGGATGCTATGCCGATGGAAATCGTCATCTCGGATTCAAAAGAGAGAAATCAAAAAAGCGAATCAAACTATGAAATTCTTTTTTCTGATTGTTCTTTATACTCTTCTTTTTTTACTTTTTCGCGTCTATTATGTTTTTTACAGCGCTTTGACGAGCGGTTCCAAGGTATCGAGATTCACGAAATCCACCTGCTTGCCGTAGGTAGCGATCAGGGCGCGGACTTCAGCGTTGCGCTCCGCTTCAGGGATTTTCAAAACCTTCGAATACAAAAGCTTCATCATGATTCGATGTTTCAGGCCGAGTTTGCTGTAATCGATGGCGCCGCGAAGGTGGAAGATTTTGCTCTCGTCGTAATGCGATGCGGGAACTTGTTTTTTGAGGCCGCCCCTGATATGGTTGACGTTTTCGGCATCGGTCGGATCGGCGAGACCGACGGTCGCGACAAACAGTTCCTGATTTGCAGAGAGGCCGCAAACCGTTTTCTTGAGGCCCATGACGCCACCTGCGCAGAGGGCGCCCAGATAGACGACGCGGTCATAATCGGCAACGTTCTTCACGTCGGTATAGAAGACGGCCTTGAGTCCCGTGATTTCGGCGAGGCGTTCGGCGTAGCGTTTTGTCGAGCCATAACGGCTCCCGTAAATGATGATAGAGTTCATTAAATTTTATCCTTTGTCAACCACATTAAAATATAAATCATTTCAAAACATCGACCAACTATTTGCGGCGCAAAACAAAATAAGATATATTTCCAGACAATGAGGGATAAAATGAAGCGTTTGGGCTTGTTTGGCATATTGACTATTGCAATTGGGTTCGTTGCCTGCGGTGACGACGGGAGCAGCGCTTCTGTCGATGATGTTTCTAGTTCGTCATGGATTGCCGCGAACTCTTCGAGTTCGGTTTCGGCTCAGCTCAGCTCAAGTCGCGATGGCATGGAGTCGAGCTCGTCGCAGTTCCTTTCATCTGCAGGCACCTCCGCGATGTCCTCCGACACAGCCTCCGCAGCGGCACCTGATACCACCAAAATCACCTACACGCTCAAGCGGTTCGATGGGCCGCTGGCCAACCCGCACAAGGGTTTCACGGTCCCTACCGGAGGCGCATGGGTTTTCGTTCCCGAATTTGAATACGGACCTTACGGTTCGTTAAACAACAAAGCATGGGATCTTGTCACTTACGGTTCCGGTCACCAGAGGTGGAACAAGTTAAACCCGGCAAAAGACGTTTACGATTGGACGGAACTTGACAAACTGTTGGATGCGCTGGCGGAACACGACATGGGTTACGCCTTGCGCGTTCTCCCGTATTCGCCATCATATATCAAGGGCGACGACACGCCCGAAGAAGAATACGACTGGACTCCGCCCTTCGTCTATGAATCGGGAGCAAAGAAAATCACGGCCACTTTGCAAGGGAAAGGCTACCGCGCTTCCGTTCCTGTCTGGGACGATTCAATCTATTTGCAGGCGGCAAAAGATTTCGCGAAAGCCCTAGCGCAAAAATACGATGGCGACCCGCGTATCGAATACATCGACATCCGCCCCTTTGGTGAATGGGGCGAGTGGCACGCCTCCCACCTGGACGGCAGCGAGATGCCCTCCGATTCGATAAAGATGGACATGCTGGATTACTACGCTTCCGTGTTCAAGAAAACGCTGCTAGTATTGCCTTCGAACGGCGCGGGGGATGTGTATACGCATGCGATCGAACTCGGTATCGCCAAGCGCGATGACGGTTTCATCGGCACCCCCGGCAGGCCGGATTCACTGGTGCGCGCCTACGAGGCCAACTTGCCGACTATCGCCGAGAACATCGCCGGCTATACCACCATGCTGAATTACACCGATGTGATTCCCGGTGGTTACCTCAAATGGACTCCGCAGCGCTGGGTGGACGCGATTACCACGGCCCACCTGACTTACTACGTGCTGGACCAAGATAGCGATTGCGGTTACAACTTCTACAAAGACAACAAGGCTCTCGCGGATTCCATGAGCAAGGTCATCGGTTATAATTTTACCGTAACAAAAGCGGAACAGGTGACGACTACCCAGTTTTACCTCAAGGACGGCGCTGGAGCATCACCCACCATTAGCACGCTGAGCATTACCATCAAGAACACCGGCGTAGCACCGTGCTTCTTCGACATCTATTTGGTGGCGGAATTCGTCGACAGCACGGGCGCAGCGCTTGCACAATTCGGCAAAATGGTTCACATTCCCAAGGGAACCTTCAAGGATAATTCATCAAAGGACTTTGCCTTTGTGTTTACAGCTCCTTCCAAGAACGCTTACCCCGCGACACAGCCCGGAGTCCACGTCGCCCTTTCCCTCTACGAAAGCGAAGAAGCCTTCAAGAGCGGCAAGAACCCGACCGTCCGTTTCGACAACGACGGGCTTCTAGAAAACAAGAAGCTGCTGCTGAAAGAGTGAAATAAAAACTAAATTTACGCCCGTTTTAAAAAGTGCTATCAAGGTACTGCATGGCGGCGGCAAAGACGAACATAGATATGCTGAACGGGCCCCTCGGGAGAAAGATCCTGAGGTTTGCCATCCCTATTGCCTTGAGCAGCATTTTCCAGCAGATGTTCAACCTGGCGGATGTCGCCGTGGTGGGGCAGTTCGCGGGCGACAAGGCATTGGCGGCCGTGGGCGCGAACACGTTCGTCATCAACATGCTCATCAACCTGTTCGTCGGGATTTCCGTGGGCGCGAACGTGGTGGTGGCCAACTCCATCGGCGAGCGCAGCTACCGTTCCGTGACCCGCAGCGTCCACACGTCGGTAATGGTGGCGTTCTTCAGCGGGATATTCCTCTCGTTCGTGGGAATCTTTTTCGCAAGGCCGATACTCGAACTGATTTCGACGCCTTCGGACGTGTTGGACATGGCGGTGCTTTACCTGCAAATCTACTTTGCCGGGATGCCCTTCGTGATGATTTACAACTTCGTCTCCGCAGTCTTGCGCAGCAAGGGCGATACGAAGCGCCCGCTTTATGTGCTCATGGTAGCGGGCGCCGTGAACGTGGCGCTGAACCTGATTCTCGTGGCGGGCTTCGACATGGGCGTGGCGGGCGTTGCGATTGCGACCGTCATCGCGAACGTCATCAGCGGAATCACTTTGTTCTACATGCTGCTGCACGAAGTTGGCCCGTTCAAGCTGGAATTCTGGAAGTTGCGCGTGACACCCTTCTTCTTGAGCCGCATATTGCGCGTGGGCATCCCGACGGGACTTCGTGGCGTCGTGTTCTCGTTCAGCAACGTGTGCCTGCAATCGGCCATCAACAGCCTCGGTTCCGCAACCGTGGCCGCATCATCCATCGCCCTCAATTACGAATTCGTGGTGTACTACTGGCTGAGTTCGTTCTCGCAAGCCTGCGTGACCTTCGTGGGGCAAAACTTCGGCGCGAAAAATATGGAGCGCTGCCGCCGCACGGTCCGCTGGACGCTTCTGCTCGGCTGCTCCTCCACCATCGTGTTGAGCGCGCTCTGCTGCATTTTCGCAAGGCCCATGCTGAGCATTTTTACGTCCAATACCGAAATCATCGAAATCGCATCCATCCGCATGTACATGGTAGTGGGGCTTCTCGCCATCAACGTCTTCCTCGACGTTTTTTCGGGCGCGCTTTCGGGAATGGGCAAGTCCCTCGCTCCGGCGCTCACCTGCATGGTCGGCGTCTGCGGCATCCGCATCCTCTGGGTGATTTTCGTGTTCCCCAAATACAAATCGTTCGCCTCGCTGATGGTGGTCTACCCCATCAGCTGGGTCATTACGATTTCAGTCATTATGGGAATTTATTTCTACAACATCAAACGGCAGAAATTCTAGCCGTTTAGCTCAGGTCCACGTCGGGCGCGATATGCACGTCATAGTCCGGGAAGGCTTCGCTGACTTCCTTGGTGATGATAGCGGCACCTTCTTCAGCTACGATGTCGAAGCTCATGACCACGTCGAAGCGCATCGCTTTTTCTTGCAGGTCCACATAGAAACCATGCAACTGCAACGCCCACGAATGCGCCTTGACAATCTGCAAAACCTTGCTGCGAATTTCGGCGGCTTCGTCGTTCTTGGTATTGTAGGAATACACGCTCACGCCCGTGAGGAGGACACCCGTTTCTTTGTAGACCTTGGCCTCCAACCTGCGGGTCAGTTTATCCAGTTCTTCGACGGTCATGGTGTCGGGCACTTCCAGGTGGACAGAACCGACGGACTTGTTCGGGCCGTAATCGTTCAGAATCAGGTCATAGGCTCCGCGCACGGGTTCTTCGGACACGAGAACAGCCTTGATTTGCTTGACCAAATCACCATCGGCACGCTTGCCAAGGATGTCGTCGAGCGTATCCTTGAGCATCTCGATACCCGACTTGATGATGAATATGGAAATAAGAACGCCCACGTAGGCTTCGAGCGAAACGCCCGTCGTCACGAACACGATGGCAGATGCCAGCACCGATGCCGAAAGGATGGCGTCGAACAGGGCGTCGGCACCCGATGCCACCAGCGCACCGGAATTCACCTTTTCGCCCTGGCTCTTCACGTACTTGCCGAGTATGAGTTTCACCACCACAGCCGCAGCGATAATCACGAGGGAAACGGTCGAATAGTCGGCCGCTTCGGGATGGATAATCTTCTTGACGGATTCCACGGCGGAGGTTCCGCCCGCGTACAGCACGATGGCAGCCACAATCATGGCGCTCAGGTATTCGATGCGGCCGTAACCCAGCGGGTGTTTTTTGTTCGGGCGCTTGTTCGAAAGCTTCGCGCCCACGATGGTAATCACCGAGGAGAGCGCGTCGGAAAGGTTGTTCACCGCGTCGAGCGTGACGGCGATGGAACCCGTGATAAAACCGATTGCGGCCTTGAACGCCGAAAGCACCACGTTTGTCGCGATGCCCACGATGCTTGTGCGTACAATGACCTTGCTGCGATTTTCAATTTCGTTGTCGACCATAAATGTCCCTATCTATTATTCATTACAATATAAAAAAGGTGATGCCGCAACAAGTGCGGCATGACAATGCTGGACTGGATCCTTCGCGTCGCTCAGGATGACACATTCGTGTCATTTCAAGAACAGCGAAAGCTTGCCGAAGTCAAGAATCGTGATGAACACGAAGAAGCTGATGAAGAATGCGGCAGCGACGTTCTGGATGATGCTCTGCGTCTTGGTGGAAAGCGGCTTGCCGCGCAGTTTCTCGATGCCGAGGAACATGAGCAGGCCGCCGTCGGTAATCGCGAGCGGAAGCAGGTTCATCACGCCCAGGTTGATGCTGATGAGCGCGAGCAACATCAAGAATTCCTGGAAGCCGCTCATCCACACGTTGCCCATCACGGCGACAATCGACACCGGCCCGGAGAACGCATCGACCTTCACCTGGCCCTGGAACATGCGCTTGAAGTAGCGGAAGATGCTCGTGGTCATTTTCCAGCTGGTAGCACAAGTCTTGGTGAACGCTTCCACGGGGCCGCGACGCACGGTCTTCGTTTCGCGGAAGAGCACGTAGCCCATCTGGATGCCGATCATGTAGCGCTTGTATTCCTCGTTGTACACGGGCGTGAGCGGCTTGGTGAGCGTATCGCCGTTGCGGATGACGGTCACGTTCACGGTCTCGCCCTTGCTGCCGTCGATGACGCGCACGACCTCTTCGTAGCGGGAAATATGTTCGCCGTTGATTTCAAAAATCGTATCGTTCTGGAGGATACCCGCATTCGCCGCGGCGGAACCTTCTGCCGGCGGGAGGCGCACGATGACGCGGTTGCGCGGGTAAATGCCGATGTCGCCAATGCCCATCGCGATTTCGGAACCGGTGGAATCCTGTGCCGGTATTATAAGCTCTTCGGGAACGACGGTCAGGGTAAGCGGTTCACCGCCACGATGCACCGTGAGGGGAACTTCCGCCCCGAGGCTCACGCCAATCTGCTCGCGGAAATCGTCCCAGCCCTGCGTCGGCTTGCCGTTCATCGCGGTAATGGTATCGCCCGGCTGGATGCCCGCGGCCGCGGCCGGAGAATCCTTCCCGACAAAGCCCACGATGAGCTCGTTTGTCGCAGGCTCCTGCACGCCCACCATGTAGAGCACCATCAAAAGCACGAACGCAAACAGGATGTTGATGAACGGGCCCGCAAACGCAATCGCCGCACGCGCACCGACCGACTTGCCCACGAAATCGCGCTCGTCGGGAACCTCGCCCTCTTCGAGCGTATCGGGGTTTTCGCCCGCCATGGCCACATAGCCACCGAACGGAATCGCCGAAAGGCAGTACTCCGTCTCGCCGCGCCTAATCCGGATCAACTTCTTGCCGAACCCGATGCTGAAGGTATTCACCTTCACGTTATTCCACTTAGCCACCATGAAGTGGCCAAGTTCGTGAATCGTCACGAGGAAACTGAGCGCCAAGAGGCCCAGCACAAACATCAGGACATTACTAAAAATGGTTTCCATCGGAGTGTAATATAGGAATAAAAAAGCGGCCCCACAAAGAGAGCCGCTTTATACTGTTGTTTTCACATGCACCAAGGATAAATATACAGAAAGGCGGCCCAAAGAGGACCGCCAGTTAGAATGCTATGAACTAAACTGTATCAAGTGTATCAAACCCACGTGATGCAGCGCACAGGGAATTAATCCTTCACTATGCGGAACATCTTGCGTTCGCCCGTAGCGGACTTCGACACCACGTAGTAGACACCCGCCTTGAGACGGCTCTTGTCGAGCACGGAGGAACGCGCCACCAGGGTCCCGTCCAGCGAGTACACGGAGTAAGAGACCGGCGAAAGAGTGGGCAGGCGCAGCGTCGGAATAGCGATAGACTGCGTGTCAGGCGGAATCGAATCGTTCTTGGACGTGTCGACAGCGCTCGTATCCTGCTTGCTCGTATCAGCCACGCTCGTATCCGGCGGCACGACGACCGCAGCGGCCTTGGCCTCGCGGGCCTTGTTAAGGAAGGCTACAGCCTTGTCCAGGTTCGCCGACGCATACATCACATCTCCGCCATGCTGGCCACCCGACACCTTGACAAATTCCGTCACCACGTTGTGATTCTTGAGGGAATCGTAGAGTTCCTGGCTCTGTTCGATATTCACAACCTGATCAGACGTTCCGTGGAAAATGATAACCGGAGGATCGTCTTCGCTTGCGTAATACGGCGAGCTCGCCACCATCCACTTGTCCTTGTTGCCTTCGCGCTCCACGCCGATGAACTTGCCTTCCATCGTTCCGGAGCCGCCCATGCTGATGGGGTTCATCGTGTAGATGTCGGTCGGAGGAGACCAGAGCACGGCACCGTCGACGCAGCTGCTGTACGAAGTGAACTCGCCGAGATCGCCGACCAGGTCAACCGTCACCGAGCCGGACTTGCCTTCCTTCAAACCGCAAGTTGTCGCGGTGAGGCTCGAAAGGTGACCGCCAGAAGAGAAGCCGGACACGGCAATAAAAGTCGTGTCGAACTTGTACTTGGCCGCATTGCCGCGAACGAAGCGAACCACAGCCTTGATGTCGTGCAACTGAGCCGGGTAAATGGCATCACTTGCCGAGCGGTGGTTCGGAGTCACGACCGCATAGCCAGCCTTGGCATAAGCCGCACAGATGGTGTTCAGGTCCGCAGAGCCCTTCATGTTGTTCATGCTCCAGGCGCTGCCGTAAGTATGGATAACCACCGGATACGATTCCTTGGCTTCCTTGGGAATGTAGATATCCAGCGTATGGTGGGCCTTTCCATCGCCGGCATAGTTTACATCGGCCGTCTTATCGGTATTCGGAACGCCGCCAGTACTCTGTGGACCGCCCCACTGGGCAAAAACCATCGTTGTCGCCATGAGACATGACGCAAGAAGAATCTTTTTCATAATATACTCCTTAACCCCACCCTCGGGGATACATTAAATTTACCTTTTAAACAGCCCTTTTTCGAAAAAAAATGTCAACATTCGTTGTAGACAAAAACAATCCTATTGCCTTTTTTGGGCAATAGAGCGCAAACAAGCCATTTCACAAATTGTAAAATTACTTTATCAGAGCCGCAGTAAGTCTGCGAGCTTCGGCATCGGCCTCGAGAACCTGATCGAGCGTGAGGTGGCCCGTGACTGTCGGGGCGCCCGCCATGATGGTTTCCACATGCTTCGGAATGTCGGTGAACTTGAGGTTGCCCTTGAGGAAGGAGTCCACAAGAACCTCGTTCGCGGCGTTCATCATCGCGGGAACGATACCGCCACGGCGGCCCGCCTCGAACGCGAGGGCGAGGCAGCGGAACTTATTGAAGTCCGGCTCGAAGAAGGTAAGTTTCGCGAGCGTCGGCAGGTCGAGACGCTTGGTCTCGAGCGGCAGGCGGTCGGGCCAAGTGAGCGCCACCTGGATAGGAATGCGCATGTCGGGCGCGCCGAGCTGCGCCATGAGGGAACCGTCGCGGAACTGCACCAACGAATGCACCATCGACTGCGGGTGAACGACGACCTTAATTTGTTCATACGGGATGTGGAACAGGAAGTGCGCTTCCAAAACCTCGAGGCCCTTGTTCATCATCGAGGCGGAATCGATGGTAATCTTCTTGCCCATGCTCCACACCGGATGGTTCAAGGCATCGGCGACGGTAATCTGCTCGAACTTCTCGATAGGCCATTCGCGGAACGGTCCGCCAGAAGCCGTAATCTCGAGGAATTCCACTTCCTTTTCGGGACGGCCGGAAAGGCACTGGAAAATGGCGCTGTGTTCGGAGTCGATCGGCGTGATGAACGACTTCGGGTTTTCGGCGAGCTTGTCCCAAATGACGGGACCAGCCATGACCATCGTCTCCTTGTTCGCGAGAGCCACGTGCTTGCCGTGCTCGATGGCGGTGATGGTCGGGAGGCAGCCCACCGCACCCATCAGGGCGTTGATGATGATGTCGGCCTTCGGGTCGGCCGCAAGTTCGCAGAGGCCTTCCATGCCGGCGAGCACCTTGATGCCGAGTTCCTTCTCCAGTTCCTTCGCGGCGTTCGGGTCGAACATGCACACGCGTTCCACCTTGAACTTGCGCACGATTTCGGCGACCTTCGCCACGCTGCTGTTCGCAGCGACCGCATACAGGTTGAAGATGTCGGAATGTTGAAGAATGACATCGACGCTGGAAGTTCCGATAGAACCCGTTGCGCCGAGAAGAACGACGTTTTTCATAAACAAGCCTCTTTTAAATCCTTACACTTCAAAAATAGAAATTATGGAGGGCGTCGTTTTCGCCCGTATTCGCTATTTGCCCGCGCGCCAACATTTGTCCACACGTCTACGAAAATTTACAAACGTATCCCAAACCCCAAGAATATATTAAAAACAGGGTAATGGTTTTGAGCCGAAGGAGGTGCGCCATGCGCATGCGCTTTTCGGGTGTTTTGGCGGTTACGCTTGCAACCGCCGGGATGCTGTGGTGTTGTTCGGAATCTCCGAGCGAGATTTCTACTACGGAAGACGACTTTTCTTCCAATTCTTCATCTGACGATACCGGCAAAGAGCTTCCAGGAGACGGAACGTCTTCTGGCGAAATGTCTACACCCACTTCTTCGGGAATTTCTACGGGAACTTCTTCGCCGGACGCAGGTACCTCCAGCTCCGGCTCGCATCACGGCAGATCCAGCGGCAACGTCGCGGGCAGTTCGGGCAACGGGTCGGTACCGGCACAAAGCAGTTCCAGCGCCACAGAATTCACGTACGTGGCTCCGGCAAACTTCGCCGACACGGTGAACGGCGCGGTTTTCAACATGGTGTACGTTCCCGGCGGCTCCTACACGCGCGGGTGCGACAACTGCGCCGAACAAGACAAGATTTACGAGACGCCTTCGCACAAAGTAACCGTGAGCGACTTTCATGCGGCGAATACCGAAGTGACCATCGCGCAATGGAACGCCGTGATGGGCGGCAAAAAGAACGCATGGGAATCGGACAAGGCCCCAAAAATCGGAGTCAGCTGGTTCGACGCGAATAATTTCGCCTGCAAGCTCGGGCAAATGACCGGGCATCAGTACCGCCTGCTCACCGACGCAGAATGGGAATTCGCGGCTCGGGGCGGCAAGGACGGAGTTGCAGACAAATTCAAATTCTCGGGCAGCAACACGGTAGATGACGTGGCATGGTATTCCGAGAACAGCGGCGGCAAGGCGCACGACGTGGCGACCAAGAAGCCGAACAAGCTCGGGCTCTACGACATGAGCGGCAACTCGTGGGAATGGGTGTACGACTGGCTCGTGGGCTACACCTCGGGCGACAAGGTGAACCCGGTACAGCTCACCGGCTCGGGCAACAAGACGCGCCGCGGGGGCAGCTATGGTGAACCCGCCGAATTCGCCCGCGTGAGCCGCAGGGCAATCCGCAGCAGAGACGGCGCCGCCGACATGGGATTCCGCCTGGGCGCATCGTCCGAACTCCCGCCGGGAATGGTCAGCCCCTGCGAAGCGGCGAACCCCTCGGCAGCCTCCTGCCAGGGCGACAAGAACCGCGACTGCCGCCTGATTACCGCAGCCGACGAAGCCTGGATAAGCGACGACTACACCGTCGTCATCGGCGAAGACGGGGTCGCCGCGGTATCGGGATTCCCGAACGTTTCGGGACAGTGGTACACGCTCAACAACCGCAGTTTCAACGTGGTGAGCAAGAGCGGCACCAAGACGTACGCCTACTACGTGTTCAGCGAAGACGAACTCACGATGATAAGCGACGACGGCATTCCCTACCGCCTGTACCGCCGCGCATTGAGCGAAGCGAAGAACAAGGTGACGCTTTCCTCGATCGCGAACCCGAAGACATTGGCGCAACTGATCGCCGCAGTGGAACCCGAGCGACTCGTGACCGACGAACAGCTCGCCCACCCCGACACAAGCGTACGCGACCCGCGCATCGCCGCCGCCAGCGGCTACACCTGGTTCTTTGACGGGCGCTGCTGCGGTGGCAACCACAAGTACCGTTTCCACCTCGACAAGAGCGGCGACGCGGAATTCGTGGTGATGGACTACGACGACACCCACCACGAAAACATCCTCGCGAAGGGGCGCTGGTTCACCGTCGGCAACATCGGGCTGCACATCGTGCTGAACGGCAAATACTTCAACTACCTCTACACCGCGGGCGAACGCACCATGAGCTACAGCGAGTACATGCCGGCAGGGCCCATATTCTGCCACATATCGTTCCAGAGCTACGAGCGCGGCGACTTCCGCATCTTCAACAAGACGGTATTCGACGACAAGATCAAGCGCCCGCGCGGTTTCAACGGCGAAAACCCGGTGTACGAAGCGGGTGAATACCAGTGGGGTTCGTGATGCGCACCCTCGCATTTGCCGCTCTCGCCTCGACGCTCATGCTGGTTTCCGCATGCGATGATTCCGGCACGTCGTCTACCCCTTCCCCGGAGCCGAATTCCTCGGCTCAGCCCCAAGACATTGAATCCTGCTCATCAGGCCTAGATTTTCCCGACTCTGAAAATCTGTTTGGAGGGTCTTCTGCGCAGGATTCTCCGGAATGGTCATCCGAATCACACTCCATGGAGGCCATTCCGGTTTCTTCTTCCAGTACCCACCGCACGCACCGGCAATCCTCCTCGCAGGTGCAGCAGGCGGAATCGTCCTCGTCACAAAACAGCGCACCGCAATCCGCAGGCACGTCCGCATCCGCGCCCGCGCAGGTTGCGCTCGACAAGGACGGTTTCGCCACCGTTGCCGACGTGTACAAGAGCCTCGCGCCCGAAGAGAAGGCCGTGTTCATCATACGCCATTCCGAACGCGAAGACGCCGTGACCATCGAGACCGAACTCACCGCGAACGGCGTGAAGATGGCGCAAGACCTGGGCAAGACCCTCAAGAGCGACGAGGAGTTCAGCTACATCACCTCGGGATTCGTGCGCACGAACGAGACCGCGAACAACATATCGAAGGGCCGCGGCGAAGCGAACTTGCCGAAGCTCATCACCAACTACGACATCACCGGGAACTGGTTCCTTAAAATTTCGGCCGATTCCCTCGCGCTGTACGGGTCGTCGCTCGGGATGAAGGGCGGTTCCGTGGAACTCATGTCGCACTGGGCGTACGGCGAACCCTACCCCAACGCGCTCTACGAACTCGAGCCCCGCGCGCAGGAATTCATGCAGAACGTCATCCTCAAGAACCTGCCCAGGTGGAAGCGCGTGAGCATCATGGTATCGCACGACATATTCGTGATGCCGCTCGCCGTATTCGGCTCCGAAAAGAAGGTAGCCCTCAAGTACTACGAGGACTACCACTGGATAAACTACATCGCAGGGCTCGCCATCATCGTCGACGCGCAGAACAACCTGCGCTACGTCCCCGTGAAGGGCGCCGAATCCGGAGTCATCGACTACCTGGCGATTTACATGGCCGAGCACGGACAAAAAAGGAACCCGTAAGAGGGTTCCGCATTCTCGTTTTTTTAGAAAACCTATTACGCGATCTTCTGCATGAAATCGAGCAAGAAGAAGAGCGCCGGCGCCGCGAGGTAGAACGAATCGCAGCGGTCGAGCACGCCGCCGTGACCGACGAACAGGTTGCCCGAATCCTTGGTGCCGCTCCAGCGCTTGAGGGCGCTCATCAGCAGGTCGCCCGCCTGGCCCGCGACAGTGAGCAGGAGGCCGATACCGATGGCGGACACCCACGTGAACTGCACGTTGAACGTGCTGAGGGCCGCGCTGCACTTGACCCAGTAGGCCACCCACGCGACAGTCGCGATGGAACCCGCGATGGAACCTTCCCACGTCTTCTTGGGGCTAATGCTCGGAGCGAACGCGTGACGGCCGAAGGGGCCCTTGCCCGCCGCGAACTTCCCGAAGAAATACGCCACCGTGTCGCAGAGCCACATGCTCGTCATCACGAGGATGAACGGGTAGCAGTGTTCGAATCCCTGCCCGCTGCCCATCATGAGCGCGTTCACGCCGCCCCAGAGCCCGATGTAGAGCGGGGCGCCGAGCTGCATCACCAGCCAGGGGAACAGGTGGTCGATTTCCACCTTCGCGTAGGCGACAGCGATATAAACCGCGAAAACCACGAGGAACGTCATGCCCACCACGCAAGGCACCGCCGGGAGCCCGAAGTAGCCCCCTTCCGAAAGCGCCCATGCGAGCGTCAGCGCGAAGGCCGAGGCAAACGAAAGGAACCGCATGTCCGGCCCCTTGTACATCTTGGATGCCATGCGCGCCCATTCCCAGGCGGCAACGCCAGCGAGGAAGCACATCAGCCCGATACGGCTGTAGTCGCAGAACCACAGCATGAAAAACACGATAGGAATGGCGATAAACGCCGTAATCAACCGCTGAGCCAAGTTACTCATGCAACACCTTCCCAAATCTCCGTTCCCGGGTCTTGAAAAACTCGACGGCCTTCAGGAACTCCTCCTTGGTGAAGTCGGGCCACAGCGTGTCCGTCACGTAGAACTCGCTGTAGGCGGCCTGCCAGAGCAGGTAGTTCGAAAGCCTGAATTCGCCCCCGGTACGGATAACCAGATCCGGATCGGGCGCACCCTTCAAATACAAATTCTTGGCGAACAGGCCCTCGTCGATATCCTCGGGCTTGAGCGTCCCCGCCGTCACCTGTGCAGCGATGGACTTCGCCGCGTCCACAATCTCTTGCCTGCCGCCGTACGAAATAGCGAGGTTCAGCTGCATGCCCGTATTGCCCGCCGTCATGTCGATGGCGGACTGGAGGCTCGTGCGGGGTTTCTCGGGCAGGCGGCCCATGTTCCCGATGACCTTGAGCTTCACGTTCTTTTCCATGAGGTCGGGGATTTCCTTCACCACCATCTCGATGAGGAGGTTCATCAGGTAATCCACTTCCTTCGACGGCCTGCCCCAGTTCTCGGAGCTGAACACGTAGAGCGTCATGTGCTCGAGCTCCAGGTTCACGCCCACCTCGACCGCGTCGATGGTGGCCTGCGTGCCCTTGCGGTGCCCGAGGAAGCGCTCCAAACCGCGACTGCGGGCCCATCGCCCGTTGCCGTCCATGATAATCGCTACATGCCTAAGCTGGTTCGCCACAGCGGAGCTCCGGACTACACCTTGAGGATGTCCGCTTCCTTCTCGGCGAGCAGACGGTCGATTTCGGCGATAGCCTTGTCGGTAGCCTTCTGGATTTCGTCCTGCTGCTTCTTGACTTCGTCTTCGGGCAGCTCCTTGTTCTTCTTGATGGCGTCGTTCGCGTCGCGGCGGATGTTGCGGATGGCCACGCGGCCTTCTTCGGCGTGCTTGCGGACGATCTTGGCGAGTTCCTGGCGACGTTCGGCAGTGAGGATGGGGAGCGACACGCGGATGCAGTTGCCGTCCTTCATCGGGGTGAGGCCGATATTCGCGGCGAGGATCGCCTTCTCGATCGGGTCGACCATCGTCTTTTCCCACGGGGAGACAAGCAGCATGCGCGGTTCGGGCACGGAGACCTTGGCCACCTGGGAAATCGGCGTCGGCGTACCGTAGTAGTCGATGCGCACGTCGTTCAGGATGGCGGGAGAAGCCTGCCCGGCACGGATCTTCGAAAATTCACGTTCGGTGGCCTCGATGGCCTTGCTCATTTTGTCGTTGTAGTCTGCCATAGGTATAAAATTGTGGTTAAAGTTTAAAGTTTAGTTATACACTCGAAATATAGGTAAAAATTCGTGCGAGACGTCACGGCAAGGCTTCCCTGCGGCCGTTTTTACGGGCCCCGTCCATGCGGATTAAGCCGTTCCCAGCCGCAGCAATCTCGGCGTTCAATGACCTTCTGCAAATTGAGGTCGGTTTTTCCGACCTGAGTATTTCTTTATACACTTCCTTTTTCAGTTGAAAGCGAAAATCCCCGTCAAAACGTTCGATATTGCATTTTACCTGCTCATTGAATCGCTTGGTCGAATACCCATAAATCTCCGCTAAACCGGCATCGAGCATCACCTTGACCCCGCGGATCGTGTAAATTCGCAATTTCCATAGCTCCCGACCTCGGACTTCCTGATCGGGGGATACAAAAATACGGCTTTCGGGCCACCAGCCCTCTTTAGCGCTTTAAATATACAAAAATGGCCGGACAGAAAATGTCAATTGACAATATGGGCGTTCCCCGGCCCCGAAGTGTCATCCTGAGCGGAGCGCAGCGTAGTCGAAGGATCCAGACCTCAAATGTTTTGCAGGATAGGGTGCCGGGTCGGGCTATACTCGCTTCGCTCACGGCGCCACAGCGCCGCCCCAAGGGGTAACTATCCCTAACGCAAATGCAGTATAAAATCGCTCAAATTCGGACGCTTTTAACCATTTTATTTGATTTTAACATTTTAAAATGTTATATACGAATGAAAATGTTAAAGAACAGAAATCCTTAAAATCTGAACATTAGTATATTCATTAAAAAGAGGTTTCAAATGAAAAAAGATGTCTTCAATATGCCTAATCCGGTCACTATAATGGGGCGATCCTCTAGCATCACAAATTCATTTGTAAACGGTATTATTCCCTCAATAAAACCAACTGATGCAGAAATAGAAAAGGCTCTTCAAGTTCTCGAACAAGATGAAGATGATGTCAGATGCGTTTATTGTGGAGATAAAAAAACGGAGTGGGATCACTTACATCCATTAATTGTTGACAAAAAACCTACAGGTTTTATAACAGAGATTGCAAACTTGGTTCCCGCGTGTGGAAAATGCAATCAATCAAAAGGGAATTCTGATTGGAAAGAATGGATGCTCAGCAATGCAGAAAAGTCACCCAAAACAAGGAAAATACCTGACATCAATAAAAGAATTCAATTGATAGAGAATTATGAAAAGAATTTCAAACCTCAGAAGGTTGATTTAGAGAAAATTGCCGGCAGTCAGCTTTGGAAAAAATACATGGATGCGTACGCATCTATAATTTCCCAGATGAAAGCCGCTCAGATGATTATGGACGAAATAAAGGAAAAAACATCAAATTCTTTAACGCCCCAAAAACCTCAAGTGGGAACCATTACTCCTAAAAAAAATCTCCCTGTACACGGGTTGTCATCAAAGAAGTCCATAAATATCAATGGGATTTCATTACCTATTTATAGAAATGATAACCAATCGGTTCAAGATTTTATTAAACAAACGCTGACGACTTTATTCAAGAACAACCTCTTGACGGACCAGATGATATCTCAGCTTCAGAACAAAAATTACTCCACAAATAACTTTGGTATTCAATATCCGCTATTAGAATTAAGTTCAGCTAAAATAAGAGATAACAAAGGGCACTTAAGATATTGGACAAAGTTTAAAGTGGGAAAATATTTTGTATGCAGTCAATGGTGGAAAGATAATTTTAGCCTGCATGATTCTCTAATTGCCCGATGGCTTCGTAGCCTAATAAAATAAATCCTGCGCATTTTTTAGTTACGCAGGAATAGAATGTAAAAAAATCCAAGTGATTGCTTTTTTATAAAGAGCTCATATGATGTATTTACCATATTTGCACAGCGATTTCTGCGAGTTTTTTGGCTCTTTCAGACACCTGTTCATGTATGAATTTTTCTGGATAATCCTCAACTAGCTGTTTAATTAAAACAAATGTATTGCAAGGAATTCCTTGCGTTTGACCCTTTTTCCCATTTTTATAAATATACAGTTTCTTTTCGTAGTTGTAATTATTAGCTGCAGAATTGTCGTCACCATATATTAACGCTTTATTTCCAATATTTTCCACAACATTTTCCGCAAAGGTCTCTTCTAATTCTGGAGGCACAACATCATTTTCATACCACCGAGGAATTGAGTATTCCTGGGGAATGATATGTTCTACCGATAAGCCTTCTAAATTAACAGGATTACGATCTTTATTTATAGTTCGCCTCAAAAACTCTTCTATTTGTATCAAGTAATATTCACTGACTTTATTATCTGCCGGCGCAAATTGTGCAAATGACTGTTTAAAGTTCTCATCAGGAACAATTTGTTTTATGTCATTGGCTATTCTACTAGTTATATCTTTAATCGCTATTTCACTTTCTTCCATTTTGCTTATCCATGTTGAAAAGTGCGAATCAAGTCTATTCATACTTTTTTCACAGACTTGCATACGAACAACAAGTTTTATTAAAGTTTTAGAATAATCTACAAACTCTTTAAGAGAAATAACTGTTGATCCATATTTCAAAATAGCAGCGAAGAGCATTACATAAACTTGTTCCATGTTTAATTTTTTGATGCTTTCCAAAACTGTATTAAGGTTTTTATTATTTGTTTCGCACCTTCTTAACTTTCCATAAATTTCGCCGTATTCATATAGCTGTTTTACGAAATCATCGAAATCTTTTGTACTGCTATTGTACTCATTCTTAAATTCATCTGGCAGTTTGTTTTTTGAAATACGTTTCTTTTTTGTGTAAAAGAAATAGCTGACAAAGAATCCTGCTAAATGTCCTTCGCCCACTTTTTTTTCAAAATTCACCCAGATTTGACTTCTTTTTTCTTTTGGAGCCCAACTCATCAGGATATTTTTTATTCTATCCGCCGCAGTTAAGTCTAATCCTTTCCCATTTAGCGAATCAAAAACCTGAAATGCATTTGATGAAGCATCGCAACTTATTTCCACCATTGTGACCTTGTTTAGCAAGGTTTCAACAAGATTTTCATAAAATTTTCGCTCTTTAGAAAAATCTTCACCGTACATTTCTGCATACCTCAAAGGTATCTCTGTCTTAAATAAATTATATGCACCTAGTATTCTTTTTGCTCCCTTGGGTTTCTTGCTATATTCTTCACTAGCAATTTTGAGGATTTCGTGATTATAGCAATATCCAGTGTTGTCATTTAAAATAAGAGATGGTGCAAGATCGTATCCTTTAGAATAGATGCTAAAGTAGATAGAATCTAATTTTCGAGATTGTGCCTTAACAAAAGATGAATCATTTTTAAATTTTTCTTCTATTAAATCACAAATAGCTTTTGCCAATATCGAAAATGATGTCAACCTCTGCTGACCATCAACAACATGCTTGATGTTTTTTATATCAGTTATGTTATAATCACTGAAGTTAATAGATTTGTTGGTACCATTACTTTCTTCATATGGAATTGTAACAATGGCACCAAAAAAATGATTCCCCTCGCTTGCGTCAAAGAGAGAGAAAACATCGTCAAGCAAAGTCATATTCTGAACATTCGTCCATTCGTAATCACGCTGATAATCTGGAATAGCGTAAAACGTAGAAGCGAATAATTTTGGGAGATTTAGGAATTCCATGTTAGGTCTCCTTTTTTGTTATTTGGTTTAAAACGTAATTTCTATTCAACCAATAGCACATTTTCTTGACTTGGAAGCCCTGCGCGCCTTCAGTGGTGTCAGCAGCGTTCTGTGCTTTCGGGCGAATATGGCAAACTGGATTCTCGGACGATTTCACAAATCGCTCGTAATTGCCGCCCGCAACTTTTGCCTGTGTATCCTTCCAAAGAGATTTTCCATATTCCAGATCTTTAAAAGGCATGGTCCAGAACATCACTTTCTCTAGGCGAACCTGCTTATCGTTTTTCACGGCGGGTTTCCTGAAAATGATGAACATAAACCGCTGCGTGAACATTTCATAAAGTGCGGAATCTTCCCAGAAATGTTCATGGACGATTTCTTTGTAATTCACGTTCGGGAACGACATCGCCTCTTTCAGGTTGCCGTTGGCTTCGAGCCGAATTGTCTTGATGGCGATTTCTGCCTTTTCGAATTCAGCAATCTTCTTCGACTTGATGCCGAGAATGGCGCGGCATACATTGTAAGCCATGGATTTGCTTTGGCCGAATTCTACTCCCAAAATCTCTTCAATCTCCGCAATCGTCTTGCCATAATACGGAGAGAATTTCCTTTCAATCAGCTGCTCAAAGGTTTCCGATTCGCGGTAATCAGAAATGCTGCGAACAACGCTTTCCGCAGTTTCTTGCGCCTTCAGGATCTTCTTCTTTTGCTGTTCGCTTACAAAAAGGTCGTGATACATCTCCGGATGCTTCAGAGAATCCAGGATAATCGTATTGACATACCTTGACTTGATTGAATACGCGCGCTGGGGAGCCAATTCTTTAGATTTGGGCTGCTGACGCATTTCGGCCCCAGCTCTTGATCCCTTTGTGCAAGCGGCAAGGTAAAGCGTATCGCCTTCCGAAATTTCATGAGCCTTTCCAGCAAGAATCTTGTTGTGGATTATGGCCCAGTCATCCTTGATAATTTTCAAGTCTGTTTCAGGAAATTTCCAATAGCGGACAATCTTGAAAATGACATCAAACGGAAGTTTGCCCTCTTCGTGAAGATAGAACATCAGCAACAGCAACTCATTCTTTTTCCAGAAACTGCTTGTGTAGAAAGTCTTGGCAGCCTCCTCGACATAATCAATCATGTTGAGAACGAGGCGTTCTTTCGAAAGCATGCTCCCGTCAGATGCTGTTTTCAAAGGCGTACACTTCAGTTCAACGCCTGCTTCCTTAAAATCTGGTTCCGATTTAGAATTCGGTTCATATTGGAAATGATACTTTTCAACAGCATTCCCTAAGCCGCCTTTTCCGGATTGAACCAATCGGGCATTGCCATACATCTGCCACAAAGTCTTCCCGAGCATTTTCCTAGCATGCTCAAGAATGGACTCCTTGGAAGTTTTGTCGTATGGCAAAGTCGGTTCACTCATATCCACTTTTCTAAAACTCGGCCAACATCTTCAACAATACCGGTTACGAGAGCATTACCCATCAAGAAGGCACGACGCAGATTGCTTGCGCCTTCCGTGTGGTTATCGGGGAACATATTCAAGCGTTCCAATTCAATAGGAACGAGTCTGCGATAGCGACCGGATTTCGTCTTGATAACATGCTTGAAGCGAGACGGTCCCTTGCCACCTTCTCCTGTAATAATCGTACGAGATGGCTTATCCAGATAATCCGGGAATGCCATAGGGCCTTCGCTATAATTGTACTCAAACCCTTCGGCAGTTTTTCTCTTCTCAGATTTTCCACCCTTCAGATATTCCCACTTCGGAAGTTCCTTTTCGTCAATAAAGAATTCTTCAGGAACATCTTTTTCATCGACCAACAATTCACCAAGAGTCAGTTTCCTCCCCTTATAATCCGCATCAACATCAAATGTGCAAACTTTCCTATTCTGCATGAAACCAGCAGAGAAGAACGGAGAATTCTTTTCGCCCTTATTGAATTCATTGGTAACCTTAACTAAGTCACCTTCTATTTCAAATTCATTTTTCTTTGGTTTCTTCTCGGAAATTTTGCACTTGAGAGCTTGGGCAATAATTCCGTCATTCAAAATCCATTGTTCGGCATCGGCTTTTTGACTCGCCTTAGCAAGTTTCGTTCCGTCTTTGTATGCGACAATGTAGGTTCTGCGACGACGCTGCGGCATACCATAATCAGCCGCATTGACAATGCGCCATTCAACGAAATACCCGAGATCCGAAAGCGACGCTAAAATGATTGCAAAATCTCGACCACGTTGCTTTACAGGAGATTTTAAAAGTCGATCGACATTTTCAAGGAACAAGTATTTCGGCGGATTCTTGCTATCACGAAGAATGCGGTGTATTTGCCACCAAAGAACGCCTTTCTTTCCTTCAATGCCGCCGGAGCGCTTCAACGTAGATGCGACGGAGTAGTCCTGGCACGGAAAACCGCCAACCAAAAGATTTCCAGGCTTAATGTCTTCTATAGGAACAGTTGCAATGTCAACATTGGAGTGGCCATCAACACCAAAACGTTTCTGATAAATCACGGACGCATCCTGTGTCTTGGTTGAAGGCTCCCACTGGCTGTTCCAAACAGTCTTGTAGCGTTTAGACGCTCGTTCTAGGCCTATACGGAAACCGCCAACCCCAGCAAACAATTCGATAACACGAATGTCGCCTAATTTTGATTGGACAGCGTCATTAGAAAGATTACATTGAGCGGTGCTAACGCAATAGTTTACGAGAGGCTCGCAAAGACTCTGCGATACAATCTTTGCAGGCTTTTTTTGTCCCATTTAAACGTTCGTTTAATTGGGACATGTTTATGACTTAAAACAGCGCGAAAAAGCCTTTTGGGGACAAAAAAGCGGTCCTTTGGGGCCGATTTTAATGATTGGGGTGGAAAATGTCATTCTACTGACATTTTTTTTATGTATTT
>NZ_JAFZKX010000065.1 GCF_017551775.1 Fibrobacter sp.
AAGTGGGGCCTTACGGCTCCACTTTTCGTTTCAAGGAGAGAGAGGGATTCGAACCCTCGGACCTGTGACAGTCTCCGGATTTCGAGACCGGCCCAATCGACCACTCTGGCATCTCTCCAAGGTTCGCATAATTTAGTAAAGTTTTTGCGGTTTGTCTATATCTTTGATTTTCCGCTGTTTATTTCTACATTTGGCCTCAAATTATAGGGCCAAAGGACTTCAGGTTTATAAGCGCGAGTGCGCTTCGGGGCTTTTCTGGGTTCGCTACAAGAACCTTTCGATGGTGCGGCATGGGCCGCAGATGAAGTTTAACGGCCCCGAAGGTGTATTATGAAGCAAGGTACCGAAGAACGTATCCCTGAAGAAAATATCGATCCGAAATCCAAGATTGCGCAGGAGGCGAATGCCTTCTTGAATGCCATCGCTGGTGGCGCCGACGAAGACGAGGCGGACGAAGCCGCGTTCCTCGCGTTGAATCCGAACGGTGTCGTTGTCGATGAAGACGGCGACGTGCTCAGGAAGGGACCGAAGTCCGCTATCGAGATCGGCACGAAGGTCGAGTTCGAAGATGGCGAGGTCGAACAGGACGATGAAGATTACGCGGAATCCAAGAAGGATTGCGCCGAAAGTGCCGCTGCGAAAGTTGCGGAGGCGTTGCCCGAGGAACCCGCTGTAGAAACCGCAGATGAAATTGTGGAACCTGCCGTCGGCGCGTCCGATGATGAGGAACCTGCTGAAGATGCCGGCGATGAGTCGCTTGTTACCTTCGACGACCTGGGGCTTATTCCCGAGGTGCTCGAGGCGGTGAAGAAGGCCGGTTACGAGACTCCGTCCCCGATTCAGGCGAAGGCTATCCCCGCATTGTTGCAGGGAGCGAACCTGCTGGGAACGGCCCAGACGGGTACGGGAAAGACGGCCGCGTTCTCGCTGCCGCTCCTTTCGAGACTGCAGTTCAACGGGCACGAGACGTCGATGCTCGTTCTCACGCCGACGCGTGAACTTGCCATCCAGGTGGCGGAAGCTATCCAGCAGTATGCGGTCAAGATGCCGAAGGTCCACGTGGTTCCGGTTTACGGCGGGCAGGATATCGCCATCCAGATGCGTGCGCTCAAGCGCCAGGCGAACATCATCGTCGCAACTCCGGGCCGCCTTATCGACCACATCAAGCGCGGTTCCATCGTGCTTTCGGGTGTGAAGGCCATCGTGCTCGACGAGGCCGACGAAATGCTCGACATGGGATTCATGGAAGACGTGGAGACCATTCTCAAGGAAATTCCCGCCGATGCCCAGCGCGCTCTTTTCAGTGCGACCATGCCGGCTGACGTGAAGAAGATTATTGAACAGCACCTGGGTGAATACGAAGAGGCGCGCATCGAAGGCAAGACGACGACGGTGGAAAATATTCGTCAGCGCTTCTTGCTGGTGAAAAGCGAACACAAGATCGAGGCGCTTGCCCGCGTGCTCGAAGGTGAAGATTTTGATGGCGTGCTGATTTTTGTGCGCACCAAGCAGAACACCACCGAAGTCGCCGAGAAGTTGGAAAGTCGCGGCTTCAACGTGGCTCCGCTCAACGGTGACCTTGCGCAGTCGATGCGCGAACGCACCATCAACCGTCTCAAGATGGGCAAGCTCGATATTGTCGTCGCCACCGACGTGGCCGCCCGCGGTATCGACGTGGACCGCATCTCGCTCGTGGTGAACTACGACATTCCTTACGATACGGAATCCTACGTGCACCGCATTGGCCGCACGGGTCGTGCGGGCAGGAGCGGTAACGCCATCTTGTTCATCACCCCGCGCGAACGTCGCCTGTTGAAGACGATCGAAAAGGCTACCCGCCAGCCCATCGAGGCGATGGCGATGCCGACTTCTGAACAAATTAGCGAAAAGCGCGTCAGTGCGTTCAAGAACAAGGTGAAGAGCGTCGTGAGCTACGGCGAACTCGACAAGTTCAAGGCTCTTGTCCGAGCGATGGTTGAGGAAGGCTGCAACATGGAAAACGGCGTGGTGCTCGAAGACGGTTCCGTTCGCGAAATGACCGCCGAAGATGTCGCCGCCGCTGTCATCAAGATGTACCAGAAGAAGCAGCCGTTGTTCCCGGAACTCGCTCCGCTCGATACGCCGAAGGAACGCCGTGAAAAGAAGCTCGGGGGGAGGGATTTCCTTGGGCGCGATTCCGAAAGGGCCGCCGGTGAATTCAGCGGCGAAGAAAAGAGCCGCCTGCGTAAGGAACGCAAGGAAGGCAACAACGGGGTCGAGGAAGGGTTCTTGCGCTACTACATGGGCGTCGGCCGCATGGACCGCGTTACCCCGAAGGACATCGTGGGCGCCATCGCTGGCGAAGGCAACATCAGCAGCAGCAACATCGGGCGCATCAAGCTCTTCGACAGGTTCAGTACCGTCGAACTGCCCGAGACGCTCCCGCAAGAAGTTTTGGACATCCTCTCCGGGATGACGATTCGCGGGAACGATTCTCGCTTCCGTTTGATGACCGACGAACCGCCTACCGGCCCGCGTGAAAGTCGTGAAGGCCGCCGCGGGTTCCATCGCGATGGCGACCGTCGTGGGCGCAAGTTCGAAGGCGACCGCCCGTTCGAAAACCGCAGGGCCCGCCGCGAAAAGATGTTCGGCGACCGCAAGTTCGGCAATCGCGAAGACCGCCCGTTCCGCAAGGAACACGACGAACGCGGTTTCGGCGACAAGCCTTTCCGCAAGACCCGCCGTTTCGGACGCGTGTAGTGCTCTTGAAAAAGTGTTATATTAGCCTCGCACAATGAAGCAGATTGTAAAGAAGACAGTTCTCGATAACGGTATCACCATTCTTTCGGACTATATGCCGCATGCCTATTCCGTGGCCATGGGCGTATGGATTCCGCGCGGGAGCCGTCACGAGGCAAAAGACGAATTTGGGCTGAGCCACTTTTACGAACACCTGGTGTTCAAGGGAACCGAAAACCGCACCGCGCTTGAAATTGCTCGTTCCGTCGAGGACAAGGGCGGAAACCTGGAAGCCTATACCACAAGGCAGGAGACCGGGTTCTACGCGCAGATTGAACGCAGCCACCTTCCGCTCGCCGTCGACGTGATCGCGGACATGCTCATGCATCCGCGCATGGACAAGAAGGAGATGGAGAAGGAACGCCGCGTCATCATCGAGGAAATCCACAGCTACGACGACATTCCCGAAGAAATCGTGGGCGACGTGTTCAACGCAATTCACTTCAAGGGTTGCGGCATCGCGCATTCCATTACCGGGAACATCAAGCAGGTAAAGGCCCTCACGCACAAGCAGATGCTCAAGTACAGGGCGCAGGTGACGGACGAAATCCCGCTGCTCGTTTGCGCTTCGGGCAAGGTCAATCATGAAGAGCTCGTGCAACTTTGTGCTGAAAAATTTGCGCAGAAAAAGACTCGCGGCGTATTGCCCGCAGATGCTTACCGGGCGCACAACAGCGTGAAGGTCGTGCAGAAGCAGGACATCGCGCAGTCGAACCTTTTCTGGGGCCTGAGCTTTGACCGCAACTTGATGGACGAGCGCGGACGTTGCGCCCTTTCGCTGTTCAACGTGGCGATGGGTGCGGGCATGGCGAGCCGCCTGTTCCAGAAAATTCGCGAAGACAAGGGACTCGCTTATTCCGTGTATTCCACTGCGGACATCTACTGCGATTGCACCGACTGGGGCGTATCGCTTGCCACCGAACCGCACCAGCTCAAGACGGCGCTCGAGCTTTCGCTGAACGAGACCCGCAACTTTTTGAAACGCGGATTCAACAAGGGTGAATTTGAACGCACCAAGACGAACATCCTGGGCGGCATGTACCTCGGCGCCGACAGCCCCGAGAAGCGCGTTGTCCGCATGGCGGAACAGACCTTGCATCTCGGTGAATTCCACACGATGGAACACTCCGAAAAAATCATCACCTCCATGACAGAGGAAGAAGTCGTCGCGACTACGAACAAGCTGTTCAACGCCGCGAAGTTCTCCGCCGCAGTCATCGAGCCCGCCGGCCGCAAGAAGACCGAACTGGACGTAGACTTTTTCTAAGACATTCCTTTGTCTTCCTGGAGCCGAAGGCGATAGGATCCATAGCAATTGGACCCTATCGGTCGTCCTACGGACTCCCTCCAGGGTGACAATGTAAAAAGCGCCCCGCCTTTTCAAGCGGAGCGCAATTTCTCGCGTAGTGCTAAGTCAGACCTTAGGCAGCCTTCACGACTTCGACGACCTTGGCGAAAGCTTCGGGATCGGCGACGGCGGTATGAGACCGCATGCTCATCATCTAGGGCTCCGAGACCTGCGGTAATTCGCATGCTCTCGCCTCCACGGCTTGTTAATACAAGCCGTTTCAGCTCACATGGCCTTCGCCTCAAACCGCGCAAACAAAAAGCACCCTGCAGGGCAGGGTGCAATTTCTCGCATTTTCGCTAAGTCAGCTAATTAAGCAGCCTTCACGACTTCGACGACCTTGGCGAAAGCTTCAGGATCGGCGACGGCCATATCAGCAAGAACCTTGCGGTTCATCTGGATACCAGCCTTGGAAAGCTTGTAAATGAACTGGCTGTAGCTGATGCCGTATTCACGGACAGCGGCATTGAGACGGACAATCCACAGAGAGCGGAAAGCGCCTTTCTTGTCGCGGCGGTGAGCGTAGGCATACTGACCAGCATGGGCGACTGCGTCGATGGCAAGGCGAAGGTTCGACTTGCGACGGCCGTAGAAGCCCTTGGCGGCCTTGAGGATTTTTTTGCGGCGTTCGCGGGAAGGAACTCTGGTTTTAGCGCGTGGCATTCTTACTCTCCTTATGCTACTACAAGCAGACGCTTGACGTGATAGGTATCGACCTTCTTGACGAGAGCGCCCTTACGCAGGTTACGCTTACGCTTGGTGGTCATCTTGGCTTGAATGTGGCGCATACCAGCGCGCTTGAACTTGACGTGGCCGGAACCCGTCACGCGGAAGCGCTTCTTAGCACCGCTGTGTGTTTTCATTTTAGGCATTTTTACCTCGTTAGGTTAATGTTAAGCCTCACCTGCTGCCTCTGGCTCGGTTGCGGGCTTCGGTGCCTGGTCCTGCTTTTTGGCGGAACCAGCACCACGTTTAGGACCGTAGATAGAAAGCATAGTGTTGCCTTCCACCCGCGAATCCATTTCCAAATCGCCGAATGGGGCCAGGTCTTCCTTGGCGCGTTCCATCAGGCGCTTGCCGTAGTCCATGTGCGCCATTTCGCGCCCACGGAACTGCATGATAAGCTTCACCTTCATACCGTCCTGCAAGAACTCGCCAGCCTGCTTGATCCTGTACTGGTAGTCGTTCTCCGCAGTCTTCGGGTGCATCTTGATTTCCTTCAGCTTCACCACGTGCTGCTTGGCCTTGGCTGCCTTCGCCTTCTTCACCTGCTCGAACTTGTACTTGCCGTAGTTGATGATGCGGCATACGGGCGGCTTGGCGTTCGGGGAGACTTCCACCAGGTCCAGTCCGGCGTCCTTCGCCATCTGCAGCGCCTTGCTCGTCTCGATGATGACGGCTTCTCCATTTTCCTTCACGAGTCTAATCGGGGAAATGTGGATGTCTTCGTTTGTGCGTGTCCCATCGCTGGGACGGTTGGGCATGCGGCGATCGCGCGGATTGGGGAACAAGTATGACCTCTGTATGAATGTTAAACGTGAGGAAAATTTAGTAAGTTTTAAAAAATTTTCCAATAGTTTTCGGCGAACCCCTTTAAAAATGGACGTTTTTTAGTAAATTTGGACACATGCGGCGGTAGCTCAATGGTAGAGCCTTAGCCTTCCAAGCTAATGGTTGCCGGTTCGATCCCGGTCCGCCGCTCTTGGACCTCCCTTTGGGGAGGTCCTTTTTTTGCGCCCACCCCTCGTTTGAGGGGTCTTTTTTGTGCACTATTTACCTTTAAGAATTTTCAGCACGCCTCTATTATGAGGCGTATTTAATTCTACGGGTTCTCCAACACCGTCTCGATTATCATTCTCAAACATTACAGCTCTGGGAGTTCTCTTTTCAGAACTAACGACACAGGAGCATCTTTGATGCTTTTTCACTTCTTCTTGAGGAGGCATTTTAAGCCCCACCGCATCATACATGTCTTGAGATAATTTCGTCAAATCCCCGAAGTTCGCGCCAACTTCACCCGACACCGCAAAGGAAAAATACGAGATGCCCGCATTCTTTGCCATCTGCACCAAAGGCTTATAGGAACGGATTTTGCGGAGAAAAGCTTCCCTATCTTGTTCAGACTCCACAACAATTAAGACATCATTTGAGTCATGGCGGTCTTCTGCAGTTTTGCGGAGTTGAATCAGGTTCCACGCCACTTCATCAAGAGCAGATAGCGGAGCGACAACGCCGTCTTTTCCACGATACTTAAAACTTTTTCTCGACGGAGGATTCTTTCCGCCTTCGCCGCTGCCCACGGCTTTGTACATCTGGCCGTCCTCATCAACGATTACATGGTCAAGCGTGCCATTCTTTTCGGAATACAGCGCCCACATAATGCGGCCCGGGTCATCTTCGCTTTCGCGATGGAGCGTTACATAACGGGTTCCATATTGCCCGGATTGTGTCGTGTAGAAAATGTTGGGAGTGAATCCGCCCTTAGCGCCAATGACCATAAAGTCTTTCGAAAAAAGCACCGACAAGTCAAGGGTATGGCAGTCTGCCCACGAGAGCACCGAACATACCGAAGCCAAAAACAAAATCCAAAATTTCATAACTCGTCCTCCATCAACATCCGATACCAAACGAAATTTTCTGTATTCAATATACAAACAGCGAAAAAGAGCCTTTCTGAAGAAAAAGCGAACTTTATGCATTTTACGCATTATGCCGATGTTTGGTACATGTATAGTACAGACAAGAAATCCGGCCGCAGCGTCCGTTGCGTTATGGACTAGTATTTTTTAGTGTTTTTTTGGTGTTTTTCGTCACCGATGTGGAGTCTATATAATTGTTTACACGCATTTTAGCGACACATAATTTAGATTTCGGGGTATGAAGAAGAACCCTTTTATCAAGAAATTCCCCGTCATGGCCCTTCTCGGGTCCGTGGCTTTCTCTGTACCCTCTTTTGCTGAGAACGTTTTCTATTACAACGAGGCGGGTTACGACTCCGACAAGCCGATTTCCATCGTGGTCAGGAGCACCGACAACCTCGAAGGGGTCAAGTGGACCCTCTGGTTCGACCCGGATGGCGGCCAGACCGGCGCGTCCGTGGCGACGGGCACTTTCGGTGCGGGCGTAAATCCGGACAACTGGACGAACAACGGCAAGTATTACACCATCAACCTGGCAGAAAAGCCCTCGCAATCGGGCAATTTCCATGTGGAGGTGGCTGCGGGCAGCCCGTCCGGTTCTGGAAAGTTCTTTATTGGCGAGAAGGCGCTTGCGCAAAAGACGCTTTCGATGGTCATGAACTACTTCTATGATGATCGCGCGACAAACCAGACGATTGTGGAACAGGACAAGAAGGTTCCCGTTTACGGAAGCGGCGCCACGCGTGATGTTCACGGCGGCTGGTACGACGCGAGCGGCGACGTGAGCAAGTACCTCAGTCATCTTTCTTATGCGAACTACCTGAACCCGCAGCAGATTCCGCTGACGGTGTGGTCGCTCGCCTTTGCGGCGGAACACATTCCGCAACTGCTCGGCCAGACGAGCACCAAGGCGAAGACTGCGGACGAAGCCGCTTTCGGTGCGGACTTCCTGGTGCGCATGCTCGATGACCAGGGATTCTTCTACATGACGGTTTTCGACAAGTGGGGTAACCCGCTGGACAAGCGCGAACTCTGTGCGTTCAAGGGCTCCGACGGCATAAAGAGTGCTGACTACCAGACAGCATTCCGCGAAGGCGGCGGTATGGCGATTGCTGGCCTTGCCCGCGTGGCGCATCTTGAAGGGATGAACATTGCAGCCAAGGGCGACTACACTACGGCGCAGTACCTCGATGCGGCAAAGAAGGCTTACGAACACCTGACCTCGAAGCAGAGCATTGGCGGCAATTGCGCCTACTGCGACGACGGCAAGGAAAATATCATCGACGATTACACGGCTCTCCTCGCGGCGACGGAACTCTATATAGCGACGGGCAAGAGCCAGTACCTGACGGATGCGCAGGCCCGTGCGGAGCACCTTGCCGGTCGCCTGAGCGATGACGGATATTTCTGGAGCGACGACGCGAAGACGCGCCCGTTCTGGCATGCGAGCGATGCGGGCCTCCCGCTGATGGCCCTGGTGCGTTACCTGGAAGCGGAAGCCATGATTGATTACGAACCGTGCCCGCCGGATGTGGAATGCGAGATTCCCGGCGCGGACATCATGAGGGCCGCGAAGGCTGCCATCGAAAAGCACCTGAAATGGCTTGTCTCCATTACGAACAAGGTAGAAAACCCGTTCGGTTATGCACGCCAGACTTACAAGACGAACAATGCCATCAAGGACGGTTTCTTTATTCCGCATGACAACGAGAGTGGTTACTGGTGGCAGGGCGAAGATGCGCGAATTGCAAGCCTTGCCGCGGCTGCGGTGTATGCGGCAAACGCCCTCGAGTCGCTTGATGACGGCGTGAACAAATACGCTGCCGACCAGCTCGACTGGATTCTGGGCAAGAACCCTTACGCAACTTGCATGATGTACGGTATCGGCAAGAAGAATCCCAATATTTATGACGGCCAGTCGAATTACGATGCGACGCTCAAGGGCGGTATCGCGAACGGCATTACCGGCAAGAACAACGACGGTTCGGGAATTGCCTGGACTGATGACGGTGTCGCCGCGGTGGGTTTTGACGCTTTGAAGGAATCGTGGCAGGTGTGGCGCTGGGATGAACAGTGGCTCCCGCATACCACGTGGTTCATGAACGCGCTTGTCGCCCGTTACGACGAGAACAAGCCGTTTATCGCAGTTCCGGAAAAGGTCTCTGTTCCGAAGGTGAATGTCGTTGCCGCAGGGCTTGACGTGCGCCTTTCCGGCCGTATGCTCACGGTGAACGCTGCGGGTGCAAATTCTGCGGGCGTTGCAATCGTTGGCCTTGACGGTGCGAAGGTTGCTTCGGGCTCGCTCACTGCTGGCCATGCAACTGTAGACCTGAGCCGCGTCAAGAGCGGCGCATACCTGGTCAAGGTTGACGGCTTTGGCGCGAAGAAGGTGCTTGTCCGTTAGTTGAACGTTCGATAGGGAGTGTTTAATGGGAGGTAAATTTCGTTTGACGGCCGGGGCTGTCGCCCTGTGCGCGTTGTTGCCTGCGGCGGTGTTCGCATCTCCGCTCGATCCCAGCGAAAGGCGGGTCGTCATCAATGACGGCGATTCGCTTACGCTCCAGGATTTGGGTGACGAATATTACAGCGTTACGCGTACAGAAGATGGTTACCTCGTGGTGACCGATGAAAATAAAGTTTTCTACTACGCCGACGAAAACGGCGAACCCTCAAAATTCAAGGCGAGGAATGCGCATCGGCGTAGCCCTGCGGAAAAAGCCTTCTTGAACGGCCTCGACCGGGAAAAGTCTTTCAAGGCGCACAGGCAGAAAACGCCGAATCGCTTTGAAGGTTCTTATGTGGAACGCAAGGCGATGCGTGCCGCCTGGGTGCCGACTGCTCTGCCTGCATCGCACCATTCCCGCGGACATTTGCGCTTCCCTATCATCCTTGTGGCGGGGGAGGCTGACGGCAGGGAAAATCTCGATTCTGCGGGCATGTACGCACGCTTGAGTGCCGAAAACTACAACGAAGATAATTATCTGGGGTCTGTCAGGGATTATTTCTATGACCAGTCATCTGGCGTGTTTGTTCCGACCTTCGACATATTTTTGGTGAGCGAGAGCGAACCTTTCGAGGGCTATATCGGGAACGAGGCGCTCCTCATGAAACGAGCCGTTTTATCGATGTTGGAAAAATATCCTTCGTTCGATGGTTCCTTGTATGATGGGGACAACGATGGCGAAATTGATGCGTTCGGCGTGTTGTATGCGGGAGGCCGCTACAAGAGCGGGAGTAGCCACTTGGGCGGGTTCCAGACTACGATGAAAAAATACAAGTCGACGGTTGAGACTGCGGACGGGTTTGTATTCAATACCTGTTTCATTATCGACCAGGGCTCCACTCATGTTGTGCAGTTGATTCATGAGTTCAGCCATACGATGGGCCTTAAGGATCATTACTGTGTATGGTCGAGCGACTGTAGCGCCAATTACTCCAGCAGCCCTTACCAAGCTCCCGGGGTGCATGCATGGGATGTGATGGCGACGGGCATGTATAATGGCAGTTCTCGAAAGCCGCCTAACTACAGCGCGTTCGAGCGAAACTTCATGGGATGGCTGAATTATACCGTACTTGAGAAGGATTCCTTGGTGAAGGCGCTCCCGCCGCTTGGCACGAACAACTTCGCCTACTCCGTGAGCGCGAACGAAAAGGAGTGGTATGTATTCGAGAACCGCCAGCTGGTCAAGTGGGATTCGGGGCTTCCGAATCACGGGATGCTTGTATGGCATATCGAGTACAATTCCCGCTTGTGGAATGGCGATGCCCTCAACGATTCGGTGGCACACCAGTATGTTGATGTTGTTGAGGCCGGGGACGTGAAGGTGGTTTCGCAGTCGAAAGGGTATGACAGCAATGGTGGAAAAGCCTATCAGAAGGACGACCCGTTCCCGGGAAGTCAGAATGTGACGAAACTTTCGCCGGTCCTTTCGCATGCGGGTGATACGGTGCTTGCGGGCCTGTTCAACATTCTGGAACCGGATACGAACGTGTGCTTTGTGCTGAATCGGGACATCCCTGTGAATGGATGTGAATATGTCCCTGTTTCGTCGAGCAGTGAGGAATCGAGTTCCAGTGTGGAGCCGGAATCGAGCAGTTCGTCTGTAAAATCGTCGAGCAGTTCCAAGCTGAAATCGAGCTCTTCTGAAGCGCTGTCGAGTTCCGCGAAGTCCTCGTCCAGTTCGAAGGCGGTCTTGTCGAGTTCTTCCGAAGCGCGGTCCAGTTCCTCGACGGCTATCGCGTGGCAAGGAATTCCGGCTGACGCTGGTTTCCGCGTCTCGTTGTCCGGCCGCATGCTGGAAATCATCGCTCCCGTATCGGGCGTGAAGGTTGTCCGCATCTTCGACATGCAGGGCAATGCGCTTGCTTCTGTCTCGTTTGCCGGTGCTTCGTACCGCTTTGACATCGGGGCCGGTGCCCGCGGAATGCCGCTTGTGGTGCGTCTGGAATCGGGCAATCGTGCGAAGAACTTCATTGTCCGCTGATTTGCCGGTGGGCTCCCGCCCGAAAAATGTGTAAATTTAGGGTATGAGTTTTTTACCGAAATTTTTTGAAAAGCGTATCGCGGTTGCCGCCGCGGTGCTTTCTTTTTGTGCGTTTTCCCATGCCGAAGTGAAACTGGATGTCCACAAGGAAGTCCTGCCGAACGGGCTTACCGTTTTGCTGCACCCGAACAAGCAGGCTCCCACGGTGAGCTGCCGCCTGTTTTACGTGACGGGTTCCGTGCACGAGGTCCCGGGCAAGTCTGGTCTGGCGCATATTCTGGAACATGAACTTTTCAAGGGCACCAACAAGGTGGGCGTTACCGACAGTGTCGCCGACGCCGCGTTCATGGTGCGCGAAGACAGCCTTCAGGCGCTTATCCGCCCGGCGAAACTCGCTGGCGATTCTGCGACCGTGAAAAAGCTGACCGCCGAACACGATTCCCTTTTGAACGAACAGCGCAAGCTCTTCGTGAAAGATGAACTCTGGGGCGCATACCAGTCCGTTGGCGGTACTGGCCTCAACGCGTTCACGACCGACTTGATGACGGCCTACATCGTGACGCTCCCGAAAGACAAGATTGAACTCTTTATGTGGCTCGAATCCGACCGCATGCAGAATGCGGTGTTGCGCGAGTTCTATTCCGAGCGCGACGTGGTGCGCGAAGAACGCCGCATGCGTTACGACGACAAGCCCACGGGCCGCTTCTTCGAGACGCTCAACTCCCTCATCTACGAGGCGTTCCCGTACCGCGTGCCGACTATCGGATGGCCTTCCGACATCATGAACTTGACCCGCGAGATGGCCGACGAGCATTACCGCAAGTACTACAAGCCCCGCAACGCCATCCTCGTGCTGGCGGGCGACCTGGATACAACTTCCACGATGGAGATGGTGAAGAAGTATTTCGGAAAAATTCCGGCGGGGGAGGCATTCCCCCCGCTTACAATCCGCGACCCGGAACAGGTAGGGGAAAAGCGCTTCAAGCAAGTACGCGCAGATGCCCCGAACTTGTACGTGTTGGTGTTCAAGACGCCCGAGGTGGGCGATTCCTCGCTGTATGCGCTTGACATTGCCGAAGGTGTACTGAACGGGCGTTCGGGCAGGCTCTACAAGCGCCTGGTGGAACAGGAAAAGCTTGCCGTGAGCGTGAGTGCGGGCAACAGCCCCAACAAGTATGTCTCGGAATTCTCGGTGCGCGTGAGCATGAGGCTCGATGCCGACGCCGATAATGTCGAAAAGATTGTCTGGGAAGAACTCGAGAAACTCAAGAACGAACCCGTGAGCGAACACGATTTCCAGAAGGTGAAGAACCACGCCTATGCGGGCTTGGTGCGCAGCTTTACCGATATGGAAAACGTCGCGACGATGCTTGCCTGGTACGAAATGTTCGGCGACTACCACATATTCCTGAGGTGGGCCGACATGCTCGACAAGGTGACGGCGGACGACGTGCAGAAAGTCGCCAAGCAAACGTTTGTGCGTGAAAAGAGCGTGTCGGGATTGCTGTTGAAGAGCGACAAGCAGACCTCTGCGAAAAAGTGAGTATATTTACCAAAAAGGCAGGTACGCAATGTCTATTGGAATTCCCGAAATAATCCTCATCGTGGTGGTCGTCTTGCTCCTGTTCGGGGCTAAGCGAATTCCCGAATTGGCCCGTTCGCTTGGTCGTGCCCAGAACGAGTACAAGAAGGCGAAGGACGCGCTGAAGGAAGAAGCCGAAGATCTCCAGAAGACGGTCGAAAAAGCCGCCGAAACCGAAGAGAAGTAATTTTCAATCGGTCTTAGCCCTTTGACAATGTCGCCAGAAAACGGACAGGAGTCTACGCTGGTGTCGCACCTCGAAGCTCTGCGACATGCTCTCATACGTTCGTTTGTCGCTCTGGGAATCGGCATCGTCCCGCTGTTCCTGCTTTCGCCCTATATACTGGACTGGTTCTGCGAGCAGATCGCGGTGCAGGCGGGCCTGACCCTCCATTATTTTTCCCCGATGGAAGTCTTTTTGCTGCAAGTGAAGATTGCGGCTCTTTTGGATTGCGTGTTGTTTTCGCCTTATATCGCATGGAATATCTGGCAGTTCGTGCTGCCCGCGCTCTACGATAATGAAAGAAAGTTCATCCGTTCGATTGCGGCCCTGACCAGTTTATTGTTTATCGCGGGTGTGGCGTTCTGCCTGGTTGTCTGCTTCCCGCTGGTCGTCAAGTTCGGCATGAGTTTTGCGAACGGCATGCTGGAACCCGTCTTCGGGATTTCGAACCTGGTGTCGCTCGCCATCTGGCTTTCTTTGGCGTTCGGTTGCATGTTCCAGTTCCCGCTGGTGACATACGCGCTTATACGTGCGGGCATCGTGAGCTACGGAACGGTCTGCGACAAGCGCCCCTACGTGGTGGTCGCAATTTTGCTGGTAGCGGCACTCCTTACGCCGCCCGATATCGTGAGCCAGATATTGCTTGGCGCCCCGACGTACCTGCTGTTCGAGGCGGGGCTGTTGGCGGCTAGGCGCTACAAGTAATTTTACCGGGAAACTCGGATATAGTCGACGAGCATTTCGTTCGGGAACTGGGAATCGTCTATATCGAATTTGGGCCAGTTTCCGCCTACGGCGACATTGAGGATAAAGAAGAACGGCTTGTGGAAGGCGTCCGTTCCGCCGGCATTGTCTTTTATGGAAATTTCGTGGTACTTGAAATCGTCCACGTACATCGTGATGAGTTCCTTGTCCCAAGTGAATTTGTACGTATGGAACTCCGTGATGTCCAGCTTTTTGCTGGTGCCGTAATAATCGCCGGTGTTGTTGCCGTACTGGGCGTGGTCTCCGTTATAAGACCAGTGGTTTGTTCCGTAGACGATGTTTTCGCTGTTCACGGCCTCGATGATGTCGATTTCGCCGCAGGCGGGCCACGAGACTCGATCGATGTTTTCGCCGAGCATCCAGAACGCGGGCCAGATTCCCTTGCCCACGGGGAGTGCGATACGGGCTTCGACCGTGCCGTAGGTGAAAGTGAATTTGCCCTTGGTGATCATGCGGGCCGAAGTGTATCCGGAGCCTTCGTAGCTTTCCTTGTTCGCGCGGATGTGGAGGATGCCGTCTTGCACGTAGGCGTTTTCGCTGCGGCCCGTGTAGTACTGCTTCTCGTTGTTGCCCCAGCCGCTTGCGCCCGTACCGATTTCGAACGTCCACTTCGCGGTGTCGATGGTATCGAACTCGTCGTTCCACAGGTAGGGCGATTCGCTGGAAGATGTGATGGCCGCGGAACTACTCGACGATGTCATCTCGGCCGAAGAGCCGTGATTGCCGGTTTCGCTGCTTGATGAAGTCATCTCGGCCGAGGAGCTGGGAACCTCGATTTCGCCGCTCGAAGAAGATTCTACGGGCGCGGCAATGGAAGAGGAAATGCCCAACGTGACGCTGGATGAAGAACTTGCCAGTTCAGAACTTGTAGGTTCGATGGTGGAAGAAGATTCCGGTTGTGTATCCGGAGCGCTGGGGGTGTCGTCGGAACATGCCACAAGCATTCCCGCGATGGCGAATGCGGTTGCCGCAGTCTTGAGAAAAGCAGACTTTAGGACTGTCTTGTGGCGCATGGAAACCTCTTAGTCTTCGGGGGCTTCGGGCGGGACTCTTGCGATAACGCCCACGGTCGCGCGTGTCGCCTTTACGAGGTCGGCGGGTGCAACCTTCAATTGCAGGCCGCGTTCACCAGCGCTCACGTAGATGTACGGGAACTGCATCGCGGTCTCGTGAATAAAAATCGGGAAGTTCTTCTTGAGGCCGAGCGGGCTGCAGCCACCGCGGATGTAGCCGGTGAGGGGAGTCAGGTCCTTGAGCGGGACGGTATCGATTTTCTTGTTGCCGCTCACTTTCGCAGCACCCTTCAAATCCACTTCGAGGTTCCCGGGAACGACGCAAACCAAATAACCGATCTTGTCGCCGTGAACGAGGATAGTCTTGAAAACCTGGTTGATGTCTTCGCCGAGGCTGTCGGCTACGTGCTGTGCGCCCAGGTCGGCTTCATCGACTTTGTAGGGGATAAGTTCATAACTGATTTTCTGGCGGTCCAGAATACGCGCTGCATTTGTCTTCTTGATATCCATATGGTGTAAAATATAAATCTTTGCGGAGTGGTGTGCAATGTCCCCATTTTTCTATATTCCCCATCATGGATACGCTCGTCTACACGGCAGATATTTCGGCGCTGGAAGATTCCGCAGTTTTTGAACGGCTGCTCGGGACTGTTCCCGCTTATCGTCGGGAGAAGGCGATGCGTTTCAGGTTCCAGAGCGGGCGCATGCAGTCGCTTGGCGTGGGCCTCCTGCTGCGCCTTGCGTGTCGTGATTTTGGGATTGAGGGCGCCGACGAGAATGTGGTGCTGGGCGAAAACGGAAAGCCCGCGTTCCGCGATTTTCCGGATGTACATTTCAATCTCTCCCATTCGAAGGAGCGCGTGATGTGCGTGGTTTCGCCTTGCGAAGTGGGCTGCGACGTGGAACGCGTGAAGGAAGGACGCTCCCGGCTTGCGGAACGTTTTTTCAAGGAATCCGAAACCCGTTGGATACAATCCTTCCCGGAAGGCGATGCGCAAGATACCGCATTTTGCAGGCTCTGGACGTTGAAGGAATGTTATATGAAGGTCACGGGCCGCGGCATGTCGCTTTCCCCGGACAAGTTTACGCTGGCGATGGCTCCCGAAGGAATCTCGCTGGATCACGAAGGGCCAAGGCCGGAATATACCTTCCGCGAAGTCAGCCATGATGGCGGCTACTGCGCGGCTTTTTGCCTGAAGGGCGCGCCGGAAGGTATCCGCATAGTGCAGCGGGAAATCGATCTCGCGAGTGAACCGTTGTTTAACGAAGGAATTCCAAACAAAGAGGCTCTGCGATGAAGCGTTACAAGGCGATTCTCGTCGGTAACGGAGTTATGGGCGGGCGGCACCGTGCGCGCTTCGAGGCGTGCGGAGTGGAATTCGTCGCCGTGCTGGACAAGGAATGTTCCGACAGGTCCGTGCTGGCCGCCTCCATCGCGGGCAAGGAATTCGATTTTGCGGTCGTGACGACTCCGGCGGTTACGCATTACGGGTACGCGAAGTTTTTCCTGGAACAGAAAATCCCCGTGCTGGTCGAAAAGCCGCTCGCGATTACTGGCGAAGAAGCCCAGGAACTCGTAGACATCTCGCTTCGGAATGATACACTCCTTTTCGTGGCGCAGTCGGAATGCTTCAATCCGCTGTTCCTGAATTTTCGCAAGCACTTCTTGCTGGAATTGAATAGTTTGTATGTAATAAACAGCTGTGACTCCGAATTGATGCGCGGCAACTCTCCCGAGCTGTCCGCAAAAAACGTGCCCGCCGTCCGTCTTGAATTTCGGCGCGAGCACAGGTATTGCCCGCGTTGCCGCGACGTGGATGTTTCTCTCGATTTGCTGGTGCACGATTTGGGACTGTTCTTTACGCTCTTCCGGTACGAAGATGTCGAAGTCTCGTCGAGTATCCCTGCCGAGTCCTGCGATAGGGCGGGCCTCTGCCTGAAAGTCGTGCGAGGGCAGTACCGGGGCGTGACCGCGGACTTTTATGTGAACCGCGATAGCGACGTGGACGTGCGCACGATTTCTGTCAGTTATGGCCGGCAGGGCGGCTCGCCCGAATCCAGCTATACCGTGAGCCTGGCGCATTATCTTGAAAACGGGGAAATCGCGCATATTCCCGATTCGCTCGAAAACGAACATCGGTTCTTCTTGAAGCTTTTGGACGGGGCGTGCGGTGACTGGGGGAAGCGACTGGCGCAGACTGCGGCAGACTGCGTAAAAATGGCTGCCAGTCGATAAATAATTTTTCCATTTGCTTCGCATAGCTGCGTTCTCGACCTCTCGCCGTACGATTTGTACGGCTTCGGGTCTGCGGCCTTGCTCTGCTCGCAACTGAAAAAATTTCTTTTTTTTGTAAAAAGAATATTTTTTTACGTTAGCGTAAAAAATGAAAAAATCCCGCGATTTCTCGCGGGATTTTTAATTGCGGTTGTCGCTGGATTACAGCTTGATGCTGCACGGCTTGGCGTTCCAGATTTCTTCGGCGTACTGCTTGATGGTACGGTCGGAACTGAACTTGCCCATGCGAGCGACGTTGAGGATCGCCTTCTCGGCCCATGCCTTCTTGTTCTGGTATTCCTTCGCCACTTTGGCCTGCATGTCCACGTAGCTGCGGAAGTCCGCGCAGAGCATGTACGGGTCGTGGGTGAGGAGCTTCTCGGCGATGTGCTTGAAGAGGTCCGGACGGTCCGGGCTGAAGAAGCCGGAACCGATGAGGTCAATTACGCGGCGCAGGTCGTCGTCCTTTTCGTAGAAGTCGCGCGGACGGTAGCCCTTGGCGAGCAGGTCCGTGACTTCTTCGACGGTGAGACCGAAGATAAAGATGTTCTCGTCGCCGACTTCTTCCTTCATTTCCACGTTGGCGCCGTCAAGCGTACCGATGGTGAGCGCGCCGTTGAGGGCGAACTTCATGTTGCCGGTACCCGAGGCTTCGGTGCCCGCGGTAGAAATCTGTTCGGAGAGGTCTGCGGCCGGGATGATCTTCTCGGCGAAGGACACGCGGTAGTTCTCGAGGAACACCATCTTGAGCTTGCCCTTGCAAACCGGGTCGGCGTCGATGATGGCGGCCACGGCGTTCGCAAGGCGGATAATCTGCTTGGCCATCCAGTAACCCGGAGCGGACTTACCGCCGATCATGATGGTGCGCGGCATGATTTCCTTGCCGTCCTTCAGCTGGATGTACAGGTGGATGGCGTGGAGGATGTTCAAAAGCTGGCGCTTGTATTCGTGGATGCGCTTCACCTGCACGTCGAAGAACATGTCGGTGTCGAGGTCCACGCCCTGCGTTTCCTTGAGGTACTTGGCGAGGCGTTCCTTGTTCTGCTTCTTGACGGCCATGAATTCCTTCTGGAATGCAGCGTCCTTCGCGAACTTTTCGAGCTTTCTCAGGTCGTCGAGGTCCTTGACCCAGCTGTCACCAATCTTGCTGGTGATGAGTTCGGACATGGCGGGGTTGGCCTTGCGGACCCAGCGACGCGGTGTCACGCCGTTCGTCTTGTTGTTGAACTTTTCGGGCCACAGTTCGTAGAAGTCCTTGAAGAGGGTGGTCTTCAGGAGGTCGGAGTGGAGCGCGGCCACGCCGTTCACGGCGAACGAACCCACGATGGAGAGGTAGGCCATGCGGACCATCTTGCAGCCGCCTTCCTCGATGAGGCTCATGCGGGCGAGACGGGCGTTGTCGCCGGGCCACTTCATGCTGACCATGCGCAGGAAGCGAGCGTTGATTTCGTAAATGATCTGGAGGTGACGCGGCAGGAGCTTTTCGAACAGGCTGACGGGCCACTTTTCGAGGGCTTCAGGCATCAAGGTGTGGTTCGTGTAGGCGAACGTCTTGGTCACGATTTCCCAGGCGTCGTCCCATTCCATGTCCTCGAGGTCGAGGAGGATGCGCATCATTTCGGCGATGGAGATTGCCGGGTGCGTATCGTTCAGCTGGATGGCGACCTTCTCGGGGAAGAGCTTCCAGTCGTTGTTGTGCAGCTTCTTGAAGCGGCGGATGATATCCTGCAGAGAAGCGGAGCAGAGGAAGTACTGCTGCTTGAGGCGCAGTTCCTTACCATTCATGGAGGAGTCGTTCGGGTACAGCACCTTGGAGATGGTCTCGGAGAGTTCCATGTCCTGCACGGCGGCGATGTAGTCGCCGTTGTTGAAGTAGCTGAGGCCGAAGTCGTCGGTGGACTTCGCGCTCCAGAGGCGCAGGTTGTTCACGGTGTTGTTCTTGTAACCCGGAATCGGAGTGTCGTACGGGAGGGCGAGAACGTAGTCCTTCGTTTCCCAGCGGTTGCGGAGCTTGCCCTTGTCGTCCATCCAGCTCACCACGTAGCCGTAGAACGGGACCTTGATGGCGTTCGCCGGACGGGCGATTTCCCAGGGGTTCGGGAGGCGCAGCCAGTTGTCCGGCTGTTCTTCCTGTTCGCCGTTCACGATCTTCTGGCTGAACATGCCGTATTCGTAGCGGATACCCATACCGGTGGCCGGGAGTTCGAGTGTTGCCATGGAGTCCAAGAAGCAGGCGGCGAGGCGGCCGAGACCACCGTTGCCGAGACCGGCGTCGACTTCCTGTTCGCGGAGTTCTTCGAGCGTCATGCCGATTTCGTCGAGCGCTTCAGTAACGGCGCTTTCGACGTCGAGGTTCAGCACGGAGTTGCCGAGCGTACGGCCGATAAGGAATTCGAGGGAGAGGTAGTAGACGCGCTTGACGTCCTTGTCGTAGTAGGTGTTCTGGGTCTTGATCCAGCGGTCGACGAGGCGGTCGCGGACGGCGTAAGCGACGGCGAGGAACTTCTCGTGGTCGGTCACGGTCATCTTGTTACGGGCGAGCGTGTGGTGGATGTGGTCGGTGAATGCCTTGCGGAACGATTCCGCGTCGGTGCCGAGCACTTCGACTTCTTCTGCTTTCTTGGTTGCTTTTGCCATGACTTAGCCTATGGGGTTTATGGTTTAAATCAGATTCGGGAATCCCGATTTTACGTGAAAAAATGTAGGAAATTTGCACCCGAATGTAAAAGGATTTTAATAAAAGCGGGGGTGAAGGGGGCTTTATTCTATTTTTTTGCTATACGCCCTATTAGAACGGCTCGCACAAAGGTATCCTTGCATTGCATTTTTTGCCTTCCGCATAATCGTAGTGAACTTGATTGTATTCACCTTTCACTTTCAGGCAACTATTGCTGTCAACAACCTGTATATTTAAAGTTCCATTGGGTGTAAGTTCAAAAAAGCTACTGTCTTGGAAAGATACTCTAATAGCTGATGAGGAAATACTTTTTTGTGGATTTGGAAGCCTCCAAATCATACTGTCGCTACAAGTTTCAAATATATCTAAGGCCATGTGATAGTGAATTACTCTTTTGAATGTTCGTCTAGACAACGATAATTCATAAATACCATCATCATCAACAATAAATAATTCCCCCGCAAAGCGATTCATTATAGGATCTACAATCATTCCATAATCAATCATTTTTCTAAGCCGGTCTCCGTCGTCCATTTTTTTCGAATCCGTTTCTGATTGATATCCCATTATGTCTTCATACATTTTTTTCAATACATCTCGTCTGTTTTTTTTCCAATCCGTTTCTGATTGATAAACCGTAAAGTCTTCATAGAAATCTACAATGCTATCCACTTCATATAAAGACGAATCTGATAATCTGACAAAGAATAGCAAATCCGGATAATTCGAACGATAGAGCAGAACTCCGCATCCATCGTCTAGAAGTTCTGCGTAGGCCACGGTCGTATCCCTGACTTTGATTTGTTCAGCAAATTTGCCGCACCATGTATTAATGTTCAACTTGTCGAAGTTGCTACATGCACGAGCATCGTTTTTTGAAAATGTTATGTAAGGCAACGATTCAAGACCGTAAAAGAAGTAGTAGTTTTTGTTGTCCTGACCATATATCCACCAGTCACCCGAGCCCTCGTTCATCTGGTTCACTTCGAATTGGAAGATGTTCGATTCTTTGGGAATGATGTAAGTCGGATCTTTCAAGATCATCCAAAAATTGGATAGGCAATTAGACAGAGTTGCCAACAGCACGACAAGGCACAACGGCGCAAGCAGAAAAAGGATTCTGATCCACTTCCGTTTAGCACAGCGAGTTTCTTTTTGGCGAGGCATATATTCCAAGCCGAGCGATTCAATTATCGCACGCATTGACGATTCGTCAGTAATTTCAACATCTTTAAGAAGAGCTTTTAACCCATTGACATCTTTGGCACGAACCAGTGCGTCAAATTCATCCATCCGTCCGCTTAAAAACAGGCGCTCGTTTACTGTCATGCCTTTGTATAGGGTCATTCTTGATCAAAATCCTTACAGATGTCTTCAAATTTAATTTCAATATTTCCGCCCAACTTGCGATATTCATTGTGAAATTCTAATGCAATTTTACAATTATTTTTTGAAGAATATGTCTGAAGATAACCTAAAGCCAAATAATAATATGCTTCTGGATATGTGGATTCATAAGGAATCAATAAATTTTGCGGAAACAGGATCCAATTCTTACGGTCTCCCTCTATTGTTTCATTTTCAAGAGACAATTGATATATCAACATACTAATAAAAAAATCAAAATTTCCCAATTCCACATTTGAGCGAGAATAATCTTCCAAGGCTTTTAAAACATCTTTGCCATTATCTTTGACCGCCAATTTCTTGAAACCGTTTTCCAAGACATCAACGTGGGCTGCTTTGCAATTATTCAAGCGAAGGGCTGTGTTCGGATAAATCGAAATAATCAAGGCTTCGACGAAACACTGGACATCCGTTTTTGTTTGAACGGAATCTGTTTTGTTTATCGATGCTTCAGGCTGCTTTGTTAAAGGAGTCTGGATGGAAGGACTTGGAGAATTAGAGCTTGTTTCTCGCCCTAAAAAGAAACCCAATAAAAAGATGACGACCATGCCTAAGGCAAAATATTTTCTCATTTCTTCCTACCTATCTGTGGCTTTTGTTGCATATTGTAACCAGCGTTTAAAGGTGCTTTTTTATGAAATGCGAAGCGTGTAGTTAATATAGGATTATTCTTTACAGGGGTTGAATTCAGGAAGGTCTTCCTGAATAATAATGCAGTTGTTTATTACATCAGTAAAAACAAATCTCTTTTTTCCTTCCGAAAGTCGAAACCTAATTTCTTCATCCTGAATTGGGGCTTTAAACATAACCCAACCATCAAGAACAAACCTATTTGATTCGGTCCGCCATCTACCCTCATTTGAATCAACGCCATTGCTGTCCGCAAATATCTGCAAAAAAGAATGGTCTGGATAAAGTGTAATCGTTTCCTCTCCATATTCGTGTTTGCACTTATACGTTCCTACATAGTCTTCTTCGTGCGTGCACCAAAACAGCACAAGGCACAACAGCACAAGCAGAAAAAGGATTCTGATCCACTTCCGTTGGGTTGGGTAAGTTTCTTTTTCATTCATAATCAACCATGATAATAAGGGAGTACGTAAAACATAAGAGAACTCAAAGAGGAGGCAACCGCAAGGACACCGAGAAAAATTTTTATGACTGTAGGCCTATTCATATCAACAATCCCATTTTCTTGCAGACGCGGCAGGCTTTGCGGTATGAGCCCTGCAAATGCGGACTTATTTTTTATCAAAGAACGACTAGACTTCCCCATAATTTCAGTTTAATTTTTTCAATTTTATTTTCACAATTCTACTTTTTTTCATCTTATACCAAAAATCAGCGGATTATTTTTTTTTGAGTCATTCTAAATGATCAACGCTCGATTTTGTTAAGACACTTAGTAATTTCATACTTTCGTATTCTGGAATACTTGCCAAATAATTGCATAAATAATAATCTAACAGATACATTTGCGAATACGACATGCTGGACCACTCTTGTATATCATTTTCTTGAAAAAATTTATCCATTATCGGTTTCATTTCTGAAATGCTATAAAGGAATTCCTCAAAAGACATGTCAAAATTCAATTTCCTTAGATGATTAATAAAATTATAAATTTCCAACCAACATTCAATAATGTTTTGTAACGATCTTTTTCTTTTTAAAGTTTCCACTTGATTGCGTATCGCCTGATTAAAGGATTCACTGGAATCAATAGTTTTTAAAATATTTTCTTTATAATCAGCATAATCCCAATCTTCTATGATGCGCACAAATTCTGAATTTTCATTCAGCCTCATACTTATATTTATTATCGCCAGCACAACACTGTATTGACCATAACGTTGAACTAATTCCACAAATTCATCACTATAATTACTTTTTTTATTTACTAAAGATATATTGGATTCTTTAGAATTATCTCCACAGGAAACATAAAACAAAGAAATCAATAAAATACTTATCAGAGTTTTAACTTTCATAACTTCACCTTTTACAAAAACCTAATTTTTGGGGGGAGTCTTTCCTTTAAATAAATACTGATAGTATCGGAAAATAACTTTTGTTATCGGAACATCATGGCCGCCCTGCATCACTCGTTTAGCAATTCGTGCAGCGTTAATGGACGGGTGACTCGTAGCGACAAAAAAGATACGGATAAAATAACCAGCCAGTTTTGCTCGATTGATAAAATCGACCTTGCCGTCTGAAGAAAGAACACTCTCAAAAATGAGGCTTTTCCGCTGTTTAAGGCAATCTTCACGCAAAGATTCACAATACTGAACAGCCTTAAGAACCGCCTCAGGAGAATTCCAATCCCCAAAGCGATCCTGGGCAACAACATCGGGATTGATGTAAACAGCATCTTCCATCCATTCATGGCGAAGGATTTTGGATGTAATTGTCGTTTTTCCAGACCCATTTGGACCGGCAATCACGATTAGCACAGGGCGATGTTCAGTCGGAGACATAACTAGCGGATTTTTGCTGCAGCGCATTTGAGTTCGGCGAAATAACGGGCGGTGGCTTCGGCATCAGCCTTGCGGGCATCGTCAAAAGCCTCTTTCATCAACTGTGAAAGAAGCTCGTCCGATGGTTCCTCGGTGCTAGTCAACTTATAAGTATCCAAAGTCATTTTACCACCTCGTTTTCTGTAAATATACTCTTTTTTGCGGAACGGAGTAAACTAAACGTCCTTTTCCCCACTCTTCAAGAGTGATTTTGCAGAAACCGCCAATAAGCTATTCGGGACTTCACCTAGTGCAGACAAAACTTTTTCAGCCTCTTCACTGGAAATTCTTAGTTGTTCCGAGTTTCTCTATATCCTTTAGCACTTTATCAATGTTATTCTTTTGTTCTAAGAGTCTTAATACATTACCGTTTGTGCTGGGCAGGTGGAGAAGTTTCGTCTTTTTTGGAGGTGGTGGCGGTTCCAAACCGACTGATTGAAACATCTCCAAAAAGAGTGACAAATCACCACAAGAGATTTCGTCGCAAATTAAAGCAAAATTAATGACCGAGAATCCTGCTTCGCGTGCCTGTTGGAATAATGGTTCATAGGACTGAAGGCGTCGAATAAAGCTTTTTCTATCACCATAGAGTTCTAAAACAAAAGTAATCTTGACTCGATCGCACAATGGGCAGCCATCCCCTTTGAGGCTCTTCAAATCAACTGCAATTTCGTCAAAAGCAGACAAAGGGGCGACAACAACATTTTCCGAATCGCGGAGCTTTAGTTTTTCTTTTAATGGGGGCGGGATCCTACCGCCGGTCCCACCGCCAACCGACTTGTACAATTTGCCGTTTTCATCCTCAATCGCGCTGTCCAACATGCCGTTCTTTTCAGTGTACAAGGCCCACACGATGCGACCGGGATCGCCCTCGTTTTCCTTATCAAGAGAAACGTAGCGGGAGCCGTAACGGTCCAATTGCATTGTATAGAAGACATCAGGCAGATGACCGCCTTCGGCGCCAACGTTCATATACTTTTTTGTGATATTCACATAAACAGGAAACGTTTCATCCCAAGCGTCATCCTCTGAATATGCATAACAGACGAATGCCAAAATCGTCATGACAACAGTTATTTTGCATGTAATTAATTTCATAAGGATTTTGGCAAACACAAAACTAACCGTGAAAATAAGGGATTACATAAAACAATCTTGCCATAGTAACCACAATCCAGAACATATAAACAATCTTCGTAGGCAGCTTTCTTGAAAAATCAAATTTTCCAAATTTTAGAATTATCAATGATATGGCCAATAAGAAAAGACTGAAACAACATGCTACACCAATAAAAGCAACACAATCATCATCTACTATTGTTTCTATTTCTGCTTCCGTATACGGACGTAATGGAGCCAACAGCGCCAAGCAAGTAAATACGAAAGAACCTAGAAAAGAACCCAGAAGGGCAACAATTGAGAAGCCCTTTAAAAAGATTCTTGTCGCAGCATAATCGTTTTTATTCATCGTCTTTTATCAAACTTACAAAATTAAATTTCCTTTTTTCCATTCGTCAAGTGTCATTTTGGCAGATACGGCCAGCAGACTGTTCGAAACTTCGCCAAGGGCGGTCAAAACCTTTTTAGATTCCTCATGCGAAATTACAAGATAATGCGTTGCGGCCCAAAGCCTTGTTCCCATAGACGGAGCGGAAAGTAATTCATGAAAAGCATCGCTGGTCAAAGCACCTTGAGCCTTGATTTGCTGATAAACTGCCATCAATTCGTCGTAGGCTTTATTCGCCTTTTTATGGTTGCCCGTTTCTATTGCGTCGCCATACAAATCTGAAAGGTAAGCATATTCTAAAATCAAGTTTTCGTGAGAGTTTTTCTTCTTCATTTTGACGCTCCGCACTTACTAAAATTCCAATCCAAGTTGCTCGATTATCGCACGCATTGACGATACATCACAAAAATGCAGCCTACAAAACTAATAATCCATATCAAGAACCATGCAAGAAAAACGCCGTTGTCAACAATTGTCCGGCCAATGCTTGTCGTATCTGATATTAGGCATAGGCACAATATGTCAAAAAGAAATGGAATGATGAAAAATTTCAAGCACCGCTTTTTCAAGTTTAGCAAAGTAATAAAAATGAAAATAATCCTGAAAAGCATCATGGTAAACATGATTCCGTTGTCATCACTACCTAGACTCATTAAATCGCGGGTGTAGAATGTATCGGGATTCCCATGTGAATCATAAACACCAGCAGCAACAAAACGATCTACACGAAAAACAGCATACTGCAAAACGCAGATTATTGTTGAAATAATCAGGAAGATGACGTTCGTGGAATTGACTGTTTTAATCCAGTTTGTCACGTTCGGGGCCTTTTTCTATTCGCTTATTAGAAATAACAATAGTAAAATCTGGCCGTCTGAACAACTGGGCGGGGTGGTCCTAGGGTTCGTCGGATTCTGGGGCCGATTCCTTCTGGGTGCGGATGTTTTCCATCAGGAAGTGGATGGCCTTGAGGCGGCCGTTGCATTTTTCGATGCAGTTGTCGTAAAACCCCTTGGTTTTTTCGTCCCATTCGGGGACGATTTCGGAGGCGTACAGGAAGTGCTCCACGCAGATGGAAAGCTGGTCCGCTTCGCGGCGCAGGTCGTCGAGGTTTGATCTAGTGAAGAATGCCATAATGATAAAGATAAAAAAGAAAAGTCGTCCTAAGAGGTGGCTTGCACATGGTTTGGGGTGGCTTTTTTGACACTCTTACATACTAAAACGGCAAAAGAGATGAAAAAGTATGTAAGAATGTGGACGTGTGGGGGAATTCGCGTGATGCTTTACATACTAGATGTCGGAAAATGCTTTGTTAGTATGTAAAATAAACTGTTAAAAGTGCTTTTTGATTGTTAGTTTATTTGTGATTTTGCGAAAATTACATACTAAAGCCCTCCAACAGGCAAAATAGTATGTAAGGGACGTATTTTTGAACTCAAATTGATTAAATAACATATATTTAAAACATGTTGAAGAGGTTGCCTTTCATCTTGATTGCGCTGATGGCGGTTGCTGCGATGGCGGCGACTTCCGCCGTGACGGGCTCGTTCATGGATTTGCGCGATGGCCACGTCTACAAGACAGCCACAATCGGCTCGCAGACGTGGATGGCGGAGAACCTGAATTACGAAGCAGACTATAGCCGTTGCTATGGGGGCGATTATGCTGCTTGCGCCAGGGAAGGGCAGCTGTACGAATGGAAAAGTGCAATGATCGCATGTCCTGCGGGTTGGCATCTTCCGAGTAAAAGCGAATTTGAGATGTTGTTCGAAGCCGTGGGCGGGAAGTCGGTCGCAGGGAAAATGCTCAAGTCAAAACATGGTTGGCGCGACATGTCGGGCAAGGAATCGGCTGGCAACGGCACGGATGCGTTCTCGTTCTCTGCCAGTCCCGATATCAGGAGGAGCTGGGACGCGAACTTCTGGATTTCCGAGGGAGATGACAACTTTATATACTATGTAAGCCTGAGTTATTATAGCGATAGTGTGTTTATAAACTATGCAGGTAGCCTGCCGAGGATTAGCGATTCCTGGTATAACGTTCGCTGTGTCAAGGATGAATCTGCGGAGCCTTTTTCTTTCAAGAAAGACAAAGGGTTTGTCAAGTTTATTCCGGATTATATTATGCCGGATTACCGTAATGGGCATATAAAGGACTTTCGTGATGGTTTGACCTACAGGACGGTCACTATTGGCGACCAGACGTGGATGGCGGAAAACCTGAATTACGAGGCAGATGGTAGCGCTTGCTACGAAGATAGCACAAGTAATTGCGACAAGTACGGGCGCCTCTACACTTGGGGGGCGGCAAAAGACGCTTGCCCGTCAGGATGGCGCTTGCCGAAAATGAAAGAGTTCCTTACGTTGTTTGAAAATGTAGGCGGGTCATCGACCGCTGCCAAAATGCTAAAATCCAGGACAGGATGGCATTGGCATGTTTGGGAAAGCGACCATTATGTGAGTACAAAACCGATAAGAACTAGAAGGAAAAGCATAATGACGGACGGCAATGGCATAGATGCATTTTCGTTTACCGCCTTGCCCGAAAGCGATCGCGGCGAGAATGTGTGCTTCTGGAGTTCTGACGGGTTTGATTCTGAAAGCAATTTCAAGTATGCCATGACAATGGAGTATATGATGGATGAGGCGAACTACAACTCTTTCTATACCGAAGATGACTTCTTTGGAGGTCCGTATTGGTGTGCTGTCCGTTGCTTCAAGGAAAAAACTGCAAAAAAGACCAAGGAACCGTCGCCTGCAAAAGTTGAAAATGCGGTAAAATTTAAGATGGATGATTTTAGACTTGTAACGGATTATAACGTGACGGATTATCGTAGCGGGATTATGACGGATGAACGTGACGGGCAAAAATACAGGACGGTTGTCATAGGCAAGCAGACGTGGATGGCGGAAAACCTGAATTACAGGACGGAAGGAAGCTATTGCTACGATGATGACGAACTGACCTGTTTCCAGTATGGCCGCCTTTATAAATGGGAGCCAGCAACGGATGCCTGCCCAGCCGGTTGGCATCTGCCGAGCTATAAGGAAATTCTGGACTTGAAAATAGAACTGAGCCATGAAGTGTACAATGATTCGGTTTCCGCCGACATGCTCAAATCCAGGACGGGATGGAAAAGTGTGGTAGACTCGTCGGGACCGATGTGCAAGAATCTTTTGCTATGTGGAAGTGAACGGAAGGGGACGGATTTGTTCGGGTTCTCTGTGCTACCGACGGGATTCAGGGTGAGCGACAGGTTAAATAGTAAGGCAATTCTTAATCTTCTGAGAGAGATTCATTACTTGCATGCTGATGAAAAGTATGAATCGAAAAAACATAGCGATTACCGAGGCGAGGGTGAACAGGCGCTTTTCTGGACGTCCTCGGAGGTGTTTATAAGCAGGAATAAAGGAGGAAAAGTGCATCTCGCCTCTTTTGAATACAAGTATGGCGGAATTGGCCTAGAATATGGCGATAAAGATAACGGCTATTCTGTCCGCTGCGTAAAGGACTAAATTTACAGTATGAAAGTTGCGCTTTTCGGTTCGACCGGCCTGATTGGAAAAAATGTCCTGAAACTCCTGGTGCGCCTTGACCAGGTGGAGCATGTGTACTGCCCGGTACGCCGCGTGCCCGAGCCCGCCGAAACGGGAATCTTGGAAGGTGCCGCAAAAATCGATTTCGATGTGGTCGACTTTGAACAGGTGGACAAGCTGCGCGAGAAGTTTGCGGGCCTCGACGCGGCGATATGCTGCCTGGGCACGACAATCAAGCAGGCGGGCAGCAAACCCGCGCAAGAAAGGATTGATTTGAGACTCCCGCTGACGCTGGCCGCCGTCGCGAAAAAAGCCGGCGTGAAGCATTTCCTCTGCGTGAGCGCGCAGGGCGCGAATTCGCATTCGCCGTTCTTCTACAACCGCCTGAAGGGCATGCTCGAAGAAGGGCTCACCATGATGAACTTCGAGTCGCTCACGCTGGTGAGACCTTCGCTATTGCTCGGGAAACACCGCGACAAGCGCTTTGGCGAAGAATTGATGCAGAAGCTGTTCGGCGGTCACCTCGCGATTATCCCAGCAAGGATTCGCCCTGTGTTTGCGGAATCGGTCGCGGCCCACCTGGTGGCTTCGCTCCTGAAGCCGCCTTCCGACCACGTGTGCGCAAGCGACGGCGTGAAGGGCAAGCGCATCATATACAACCGCGTGCTGTCGAGTACGAATGCGGATGCTTTTTTCCGGGAGAACTGAACTTAAGGGTTTTCAACCGTTTGTGTGCATGTCCTTGTGTCGGTGTCGTAGACCGCGCACTGGGACTTCGGTATGCTCTTGTAGCTGGCGCATTTGCCGCTGTTTCCCTTGTAGCTTGTGCAACAATCGCTTGTCTTGCAACTGATTTCGTCGGGGAGCGATTCATAATCCACGTCGTTGCCGTTCTGGTCTTTGATTAATGGCGTGTCGTCGTGCATGTAGACTCCACCGGCCTCGTTCCCGGAACCGCTGCCCTGTCCATTGCCGTTGCCTCCGGACTGGCCTTCTTGTCCTTGCTGTCCTTGCTGTCCTTGCTGTTCTTGCTGTTCTTGCTGTTCTTGTTGTTCTTGTTGTTCTTGTTGCTCTTGCTGTTCTTTCTGTTTTTGTTTCTGCTCTTCTTCGTATTTTTTAATTTCGCTATCGATGTCATGGTCCTTTTCGTAGTCGCACAGCCTTACACACTCGTCGACGCTGAGGCCGCTCTGTCCCTTGTTGACTGCTAGCCTGCATTCCTGCACGTAGCACCATCCGCAGTGACCGCCCTTGATATTTCTGGGGTCGCTGGCGTGTCCCGTGGCCATTAACGCTTCGCAGTCTACCTGGCTATTGCTCGAAGAACTCTGGTTGCTGTTGGAACTCTGGGTGCTGCCGGTGCTGGACGGGGTGGGGTCGCTGGGCGGTTCTTCGTTCGTATCTTCCGGTTCTTCTTCCGTGTCGGGCGGGGTGTCGGAGGTGATTTCGGCGGTGGCTTCGCATGCGCCTACGCCCGCGTTCCCTATGTCCCAGCTGGTTGTCAGCGCGCCGCATTCGCCCGAGGAGACTAGATGCCTGTATCGGAGTTCGTGGACGTCGAGGGGTTCCAGGACTATCGACCAGGCGCTGTACGGCTGACAGTCGTTGAGCTTGGATCTGTTGAAGGCCTGCCATCCGACCATGCGTTTCCCGTTGGGCTTGAGGGCGATGGTCCCCTGGATGCAGCCTCTGTACTCGAAGTATTCGCTCTGGCCGCCGTCCGGGGCTCCGTAGCCGATGTTCTGCCAGCTGCCTACGCCGTTGTTTTCGTGCAGGTAGGTGTTCTGCAGGCTGATGTAGGTACCTGCGGCGACGGGTATTTCCGATGCCTTTGCTTTTGCGATGACGCCAAACATTTTGGGTAGGCCCACGGCTGCGAGCACGCCCAAGGCGATGATGACGACCATTACTTCGACTAGGGTAAATCCGCCCTTCTTCATCATACGAAAACTCCTTCCCGAGAAACTCGGAAAAGTAAACCGTAAGAAAAATAAAACATTGAAGGGCGGAAAAGAGCCTAGGGCTCCAAAAAAATATTCTGTTTTGCCTTAGTCCAACTTGGAATGTGGCTTTACGGTGGTTTTACGGCTAGTTTTTATTGCTGTTTCCGTTACCGTTGCCGTTACCATTGCCGTTGTTTTTGCCATTACCGTTGCCATTACCATTGTTTTTGCCGTTTCCGTTTCCGTTGCCATTACCGTTATTTTTGCCGTTGCCGTTGTTCTTGTCGTTGTCGATTTCGTTTCCGTTGTCGTTGCTTGCCGATGTGCAGGCGCTGGCGTCAATGTCGCCTATGTTCCAGCTGCTGGTAAGCGCTGCGCAATCTGGCGAAGAAACGAGCTGCTGGAAATTGGCGTTGTCGTCTGCGACGGGAACCAGGATGATAGCCCAGGAACTGTTTGCGGAACAGGAATTGAGGACGGCCACGTTCGAAGCCTGCCAGCTTGTGAGGTTGCCCCCGTCCTTTTGCAAGGTGGTGCCGGACCGGACGCAGTCCCTGTAAATGAAGTTGTTTGTCCTCCCGTTGCCGGGAGCGTAGTAGCCGATTTCTTTCCACGTGCCGACGGTGTGGTCGCTGTGAATGTGGGCGTCTTGCAGGTGGATATAGGTACCTGCGGCCGTGGGGACTTCGGCAGCCTTTGTCTTGGCCGAGAGGCCGAACAGTTTGGGCACGGCTACGGCCGCAAGGACACCCATGATGACGATGACTGCCATCAGTTCTATGAGAGTAAAACCTTTTCTTTTCGTCATGGCTGAACCCTTGCTGCGATTGTGTTTTCTATTTGAACTTTGCGAACTTAACGAGGTATTTGGCGGTCTGGACGGGCGTCTTGAGGAAGGCGCGCTTCTTGTATCCGCTCAGGGCGAACCCCTGCAATACCTTGTACAGCCCGATTTGGTCTTCGCGGTTGATGGCGAGCAGGAACCTGCGGAACTTGTATTCGAAATCGTGCGTCTTGCCGAAGCGGTCGTGGCAGCGCTTTTCGTATTGTTTCAGGAACTTCTTGCTGAGGCTCGCGGCTTCGCCGGAAGTCTCCCTCAATCCCTTGTCCACGTATTCGGCGCAGAATCGACCGGCCCTCATCGCGGCAGCGATACCACCACCCGTGAGCGGGTTGGTGTGGTGGGCGGCGTCGCCCACGAGGGCGAAGCGGTCGAGCGTGTAGTCCTTGAGCGTGCTGGAGACGGGAACGAGCCCGCCGACGGTGTGGTTGATCTTTGCGCCCGGGAAGAGCTTTTCGAGCCATTCCATGGTGACTTCGAGGATGTTGCCCGCGTGCTTGCCCGCGGCGAGGAAGCCGGCGCCGAAGTTAGTGACGTTCGACTTCTGCTTCGGGAAACTCCAGATATAGCCGTCGTTGATAAAGTCGTGGCCCTGCCAAAAGGTGAGGTAGTCGGGCTTGGTCAAAAGGCCCTGTACCTGGATGTCGACGCCCGTGCAGGTTTCGCGCGGGTTCTGTCCGCAGTCCAGGCCCACCATGCGACCGATGCGGCTTTCGACGCCATCGGCGGCGATGACCATCCTCGCAAAAATTTCCTGGGTTTCGGTTGCCGTCACGGCGCCGCACCCGTCGCCCTTGCCGAGAACGACGCGGACCATGCGCCTGTCGCCTTCGACGCCACCCACGAATTCCGCGCGTGCGCAGGTTTCAACCTGGGCTCCGTCATCGGCTGCGAGTTTCGCGAGCCACGGGTCGAAAATTTCGCGATTGAGCATGATGCCCGTATTCGGTTTCGGGACTTCGATGTTCACGCCGTTCGGGCCGTAGATGTAGAGCCCGTTGATAATGGTTTCTATGCAGCTCTCGTCGATGGGGCCGTAGGTCTGTAGGTCGGCCAGCGTGGTGCTCGCCTCCCCGCAACGTACCGGGAAGCCGATGCGTTCGCGTTTTTCGAGGAGCAATACCTTGTGCCCCGCCCGTGCGAGGTTCCTTGCGGCAACGGAACCGCCGGGCCCCGCGCCAATCACCACGACATCGTAATTGGAATCAAGCATCGTTTGCCTCCGTAATCTTGAGCGCACCGACGGGGCACGCCTTTGCGCAGATGCCGCACTTGATGCACTTTTCGCTGTCGATTTGCAGGTCGAGGCCGTACATGTCAAGCGCCATCTTGGGGCACAGGCCTACACAGCCCGCGCAGGCGAGACAAACCTTTCTGTCGTGGACGAGAGTTTTCATTACTGCAGAATATACAAAAATGCAGACAGTGCGTGTTTATCGGTGACCCCGGAACTGCGCCCGGGAGACATTGGGTGATAAACATCTACTGTTTTTGCATCTCGTAGTAGGCCATGAGCCATGCCTTGAGGCGGGCCCAGTCCTTCTCGCTTGCATTTAGAATGCGGCTGTCGGGCTCGTAGATGAACAGGTCTTCGAGTGCGAAGTCACCGACCTGGATCCCGGCGAAGCCGTCATAGAACTTTTCTCCGAGTTTCATGTCGGTGCTGTGCACGGTTTCGCCGTCGATGGCAATGGCGATATGCTTCCAGTAGATGATGAAAGAAACGTGGTGGCGCTTGCCGTCCAACGCCTTGGATTTCCCGTAGATGCGCGTGTCCAGGGAATCCACGCCCGAGAACACCTGGGCGCAGATATTTTCCGGGTCCTTTTCGCACGGGGCAATCTTGAACCCGGCGGAATCGTTGCCTGCGGAAAGGATGAACTTCTGGCTGGCGGCGCTGTCTTCACTTGCGAAGCTGCCCGCGTCTGCGGTTATCCAGAAACTGATGCCGATGCTGCTGTCCTGCGTGTCGTATTCTCCCTCGATGGTGCACCCGTCGTCAACGGACCACTTGGGAGAATTGTACATGACGCAGACTCTACCAACATAATGGTGTTTTGCAAATAGGCTGTCGTCAAATGAAGTTCCGGGCTGGGCCGCGGCATCCATGTGATAACTGAAGAACCAGTAGTCGGAACCGCTTACAATGCCATTGCCGAGCCAGCGGGCCTTCGTGCTGTCCTTGCCCAGGGTATCGATCATGTACCAGAGCCTGTTCGTCTGCGTTTCGTTTGCAACGTTCGCGTAATAGAATGTGTTTCCGTGCTCGTCTACGAGGCGGTCGGACTTTTGGGGATCCTTCACCATGACGGGTACGGGCAGGTTGACAATTTGGGGCTCGAGCCCGAGCGAATCCATGAACTTGACGACCTTCGTGGGGAGGGCGAACTTGGTGGAATCGAAGGGGTAGCCCGAAGTGCTGCTGCCCATGAAGTAGGTCTGACCCGCGAGTATTTCGTGATGGAAGAGTCTGTTCGATGCGTACTTGCTGTCCCACGCATACATTTCCTGGAGGGTCCCTACGGGAACATCCGTGATGGTGATGAAGCCTTTTTCCCTGTCGGCATCGGTTATCGTGGCGCAGATGAAGGTTCCGCCGAAGCAGATGGAATCGATCTTGTCGGTGGTGCGGTCAAGGTAGTTTGTGTACAATACGACTGTTGCGGGGGCGCCTGCCTCGATGTCGATGTCCAGGGAATCCTCGTGGTTCATGTCGTTGAACGTTCTGCTGATGCCGAGCAGGGGAGCGTCCTTTGTTCCGGCCTTGGCGAGCAGGCGGACTATGTAGCAGTTGTCGTGCTTGTTGAATTCCGTACAGCCGACAATTTTCCCGAAGGAGAACTTTCCGTCGGCGTCGGCTTCGGTGGAGTCGCGCACGATGGTGTGGTGGTTGGAATCCAGTTCGGTGAACAGCACGCGTGCATAGGCGATTGGCGTGCCTTCCGGATCCTTGACGGTGCCGGCGAGGTACACGGATGCCGTCTGTCCCGATTCCGTTTCGGTGATGACGCCCGCAGTGTCCGTGCCGTTGCTGCAAGCCATAAACGACAGCAGTGCCGCCGCACCAAAAAAGAATACACTATTAAACTTCATCATTCTAGTCATAAAAACCTCTTCTGGATCCTTCGACTTCGCTGCGCTCCGCTCAGGATGACTACGTCACTCCAAATTCGAAAACAGGTGAATGTTCATCTGGTAGACGCCGTCGGCCTTTTCCTTGTCTTCGCCGATGATGCGCCTTGCCTTCGCCTTGAATTCCTGCAGTTCCGCTTCGAGTTGCTTGTACGCCTCGCTCGAGATGCTGAACGTGAGCGTGCTCATTACTGTCGGTTTTTTGGGCGGCGTGATGAGTGCCTGCTTCGATAGTTCGAAGCACTGCAATTGGTATTGCTTGATGAGTTCCGCGTTGTTGTACGGCCCGCTGCTGATGCTTTCTCGGGTCGGTTTCCAGAATCCGTCCGCGTTTTTGCGCGCAAGCCCGAGACGTTCCAACAGGGCGAGAGAATCCTTCAACTTTCCGAGCGGGACCTTCGGGAAAATTCTCTTTTGCACGGGCGCCATGTCGTCGCCCACGTCCATCGCGTCGAGGATGGCGAAGAGCGCGCTGTGGTACCAGCGGCTGTAATACTCGTAGGCGTCCTCGTTCAGGATGTGCTGCGGGTTCGGGTGCAGTTTCAGCAGTTCCTGCATCGCGGCGTTGCGTGCGGAATCGTTTTTGGCCTGGTCGAGTTTTACCATCGTCTCGAAATACTTCGCCTCTTTCTTGTCGAGTTCGAGGATTTCGATGAACTTGGCCACCATGCGGGGGGAAACCTTCTTGCCCCTGAGAACATCGGCAAAGTAGCTGCGGCTCTTTTCTAGCCCGAGCAGGTTGCAGATTTCGGTGCGCGTGAAGCTCGGCTCCGCCTTTGTGCGGGCCGCCTGGTATTCTTCCAGGAACTTGCGGAAATGCGTAAATTGATAAATGTCTAAAAAGCGGTTCACGCTTCAAATATACATAATTTTTGCTAAAAATGTATTTGTTTTTTGAGAACATTGTTTTTGCCGTATATTTGTATATATTTGGATTATGCGAAATTCCAATAACATAACGCTTGGACTGCTTGCTTTTGTGGGTGTCGCTCTGATTGCAATCGGAGTGACGTCTATTGCTACGCAGGGGAGCAAGCCTGAAAAAACAGTTTATTCCGCGGAAACGAAAAACGTGTTCATGAAGAGCTGTACGCGGATGGAAAGCGAACAGGTTTGCGGGTGCGCTCTTGGTAGGTTGCAGCAGAAATACGGCGAATCCGAATATTTGAAATACGAGGCCGATTACCAAAAAAACAGGGAGTCTCCGGAATACAACTCCTTTTTGAAATCGGCTCTCGATGAATGTTATTCAAAATTCGCAAACGGGAAAAATAACGCAGGGAGACGTGCCGGAGGAATCTGCGATAGCGAACGGTGCATCAACGGCGACGGCTCCGTTGTCGACCGCAGCGTTGATAAGGGGACAGGAAATGGCCGCACTTCTGGTGATATTATGGCGGTGGTACGCTTGCGTTTGAAGGAATTGCGCGTCGTCTACAATGAGCATCTGAAAAAAAGGAAGTTCCAAGGCCGTGTGGTCTTGAAGTTCACGATTGCTCCGGACGGCAAGGTGATAAATATTTCCATAGAATCGTCCACGACCGGCTACGACAAATTCGATGAGCGTATCAAGGACGCTGTCGCTTCTTGGGAGTTTAACAAGGTGACGAGCGGTAATACCACTGTGACCATACCTTTTACATTCTCTGAATGATTCTTTTGGGGTGGATTTATTTATATTGATGATGATGAATTCCTGCAAAAAAATAGTGGCCGTTCTGGTCTGTGCCTTGGCTGCGCTGCCTTTTGCGCGCCCGGCTAGCATGGCCGTACAGACGGTGCAGAATAAGGACGGGAGCTCGGTTTCTATCCGTCATTTTGGCGATGAACATTACCATTATACCGAAACTGCCGATGGATACCTGGTTACGGGTGCGGATGGAAATTACGTGTACGTAGACGCCTCGGGCAAGGCGAGTTCGGTAGTCGCGAAAAACGCGGTGGACCGCAGCGCCGACGATGTAAAATTCCTTGAGGGGCTGGATCAGGAGGCTGCCCGGAAGAACCACAAAGAATTGAACGGGGGCCGATTTCCCGATACCGAAGAAATCTCGGGAGGACTGAATTTCGAGCACGTTCCCGTGATGTACAGCCGGGATGCGAAACCTGCTCGGCTGGCGAGGCCTAAGCCGCAGAAGTGGGTGACGGGCGAGCGTTGGATTCCTGTGTTGCTTGTGGGGACTACGGACAAGGCGCATGGCGATTCCGCGGAATTCCATGCATTTTTGAACCAGGAAGGCTACAGCAAGGACGGCAATGTCGGAAGCCTCCGCGACTATTACCTGTATTCTTCGGGCGGCAAGTTCAACCCGCATTTCGATGTGTATCCGGTAAATATCAATGCTTCGCTGACCAGTTTCGGGTCGGGCGACCGCTTTAGCGAAGGGGAATTCTTGTCGGAAGGCGTGAAGGTGTTGACCCGGCGTGCCGACTTCCTCGCGAAGGCGGATAAGTACTGCTCGGAAGACAAAAAGGTGGACGGGTTCATATTCCTGTTCCCGGGAATGGAAGAGGATGCGCTCAAGCAGAGCAGCCTGTTCTGGGGACATGCGTACCAGATGTCGGCGAACGGCTCGGTGACGGATCCGTTTTCGATGACCTACAAGTCCAACGGGTACGTCTTTGACAAGTACCTCTTTATCGCGCAGTACGATGACGGAAGCCACAATTCCAAGATAAACATGATGGGCATTTTCGCGCACGAGTTCAGCCATGTGCTGGGCCTGATGGACCATTATTACAAGCCCAGCGGAGGCCAGATGCTCTCCGGGCCGGAAAATTACGACATCATGTCGCTCGGGATGTACAACGGTACGAGCTGGAACGCGGGCAATATCCCTGCCGCTTTTTCGGCTTTCGAGAGGGAAGCCATGGGCTGGCTTACGCTGACCGAGATTTCGAAGGAAGATTCCGTCTATGGCCTGAAAAGGCTGGCAGACATGCAGGCGTATTCGGTTACGAACCCGAACCAAAACGACGAGTACTATATAGTGGAATATCGTCCGTCCGAAAAGTTCGATTCCAAGTTGGGCGGCGGAAAATACGACGATGCGGTGCTTGTCTGGTATATCGATTACGACAAAGGTATGTACGTCGAGCAGAACGCCATCAACAGGGATCCCAATCACCAGCGTATCGCAGTGAAGGATATCGTGAAGTCGGGGGCGAATTCCAAGAATTTTACGTTCGTCAATGGCGGCGGGAAGGCGAAAGTTTCAGGCGTCTACAACGTCCGTTTCGAAGGGAAGGAACACGCATGCTTCACGCCCAATGCCTCGCGCCGCATAGGGGAGTGTCCCGTAGAATCCAGTTCGTCTGAGAAAAGTTCCAGCAGCATGGCGTATTCTTCCGTTGCCGGGAGTTCTTCTTCGGTGGTTGCGATTGCCGCCGCGGTCGCCGTGGATCCGCGGGTGCGTATCTCTGTTTCGGGCCGTACGCTCGATGTGTTCGCGCATGTCGCGGGCGAAAAGAACGTGCGCCTGTTCGACATGCAGGGCAATCTCCTTGCCGCTTACCGCTTTGCGGGAGAGTCGTTCTCGCATGACCTTTCGGGGCTTGCTTTTGGGGCATACATTGTGCGCGTCGATGCCGGCAAAGGCCTCTCGGAACGGGTGCGTGTTGTAATGCATTGATAGTCACCGAATTACGCTACTCCGTATCAAATTCGTGATGGTTTTGTAACGCTCCAATCGGGTGCGATTTCGCCCGAGTTTTGGCGTTTTTTTCTATCTTTACACGCGCATTTTACGAGGTACCCTCTATGACAGCTGAGGCAGAAAAGCCAAACATCATAACATCGTCCCTGGACTTTATAGTCAACTGGGGCAGGACCAATTCCCTTTGGCCGTTCCCTTACGGTACGGCATGTTGTGCTATCGAATTCATGAGTACGGAAGTGGGTCGTTACGACCTTTCCCGCATTGGTTCAGAATACGTGCGTTTTACGCCGCGTCAGTCCGACGTGCTCCTGGTTGCAGGTACGATTACCTACAAGCAGGCCCCGATTTTGAAGCGCATCTACGAGCAGATGGCGGAACCGCGCTGGGTTATCGCGATGGGCGCTTGCGCCTGCTCCGGCGGCTTCTATGACTGCTACTGCACGGTTCCGGGCATTGACCACATCATCCCGGTGGATGTGTATATCGGCGGCTGCCCCTCTCGTCCGGAAGCGTTCTTCGATGCGATGTTCGACCTTCAGAAGAAGATCAAGGACGAATCCTACATGAAGCAGCGTGCCGAACGCGTCAAGGAACAGCTCGAGATGATCAAGGCGAAGACTGCCGAGGCCAAGGCCAACGCTCAGGAATTCGCCCACGAGAAGGTCTCGGAATTCAAGGGTTTTGTGAAGGAAAAAGAGCAGAACCTTGTGAAAAAAGCCCAATTCTGGAAGGAGTAGAAGATGAAGACTGCAGAAGAAATCTTCACCGCCCTGGAAGAGAAATTCGGTGCCAAGAGAGAAACGCTCGACAAGTGGGGCGTGACCGCAATCGTGAGCGCGGGCTACCTGCGCAACGTGGTGCAGTTCCTCAAGGACGAAGCCGATGTGAAACTCGACATGCTCGTGGACATCGCGGGCATTGACTACCTGACTTACCCGAACCACGAAGGCCCGCGTTTTGCGGTTTCTTATTCCTTCAAGAGCACTTCGAATCCGGGACTGCGCTTCCGTCTTAAGGTGCTGGTCTCCGAGGACAGCCTGAAGGTGCCTACGCTGTGCGGCCTCTATGCGAACGCCAACTGGTACGAGCGCGAAGTGTTCGACCAGTTCGGAATTGTGTTCGAAGGCCACCCGGACCTCCGCCGCCTGTTGAACCACGTTGAATTTGTCGGTCACCCGCTCCGCAAGGATTACCCCGCGCAGAAGCGCCAGTGGCTCTCCACCAACGACTACCTGCTCCCGGCCCTCGAGAAGCGCCTGGAAGACCTCGGTTACCGGGTCGTCCAGCGTAGCAAGGAAGTCGGGACCAACGACAACGAATTTTTGGAAGGGAGTATCAAAGAATGATCGTACTGGATCCTAATGGCGAAAAGCTGAACTTGATGCCCTTGAACGTGGGCCCGAGCCACCCGGCCACTCACGGCTGCTTGCGCTTTTTGGCCGCCATGGACGGCGAAACCATCGTCGCTAGCGTGGAAGAAATCGGCTACCTGCACCGCGGGTTCGAGAAAATGGTGGAACGCGGCACCTGGCAGCAGGTGATTCCCTATACCGACCGCCTCAACTACTGCTCGGCCATCATGAACAACATCGCGTTCTGCCGCGCGGTGGAAACGATGTTCGGCGTGGAAATCACGGAACGCGCGAAAGTGCTCCGCGTGATTGTGAACGAACTATCCCGTATAAACGACCACTTCGTGTGCGTCGCGGCTGCCTTCCAGGATTTGGGCGGCACCACCCCGTTCATGTACGCGTTCAACCCGCGTGAAGAAATCATGTGCATCTGGGAAAAGCTCACGGGTGCGCGCCTTACCAACAGCTATGCCCGTATCGGCGGCCTCTACCGCGACAGCTACGAAGGCTTCGAGGCCGACGTGCTCGCCGCTCTCGACTCTACTGAGAAGGCCTTGAAGGACCTGCACGCCTGCTTGGATAGGAACCGCATCTTCCTCGACCGTACGGTGGGCATCGGCAAGATTTCTGCAGAGAAGGCCATCAGCTACGGCTGGACGGGCCCGTGCCTGCGCGCCTCCGGTGTTGCAAGCGACCTCCGCAAGGACGAACCCTATTACGATTACGAGACCTACGACTGGGAAGTCGTGGTTGGCACGCAGGGCGACTGCAATGACCGCCTGCAGGTGCGTCTCGCCGAAATCGAAGAATCCGTGAAGATCGTGCGCCAGGCCCTGTTGCGCCTTACGCCAGGGCCGGTCGACATCGTCGACCCACGCATCCGCGTGCCGGCGCACAAGCTCGCTTACCAGGATATGGAAGGCCTTATCGGGCGCTTCAAGAGCGTGTACGAAGGCATCCGCGTTCCCGAGGGCGAATACTACTGCGGTAGCGAATGTGCGAACGGCGAACTCGGTTTCACGATTGTTTCTGACGGCAGCGGCCATCCGTACCGCATCAAGGTGCGTCCGCCTTGCCTCACGCAGTTTGCCGCGTTCCACGACCTCGTGGAAGGTGGTCAGCTTGCCGACTCCATGGCCGTACTTTCGGGCCTCAACATTATCGCTGGAGAACTTGACCGATGAGAGATCACATTACTGGTGCTGTTCAGTTTGTCTCCAATAACCGCCTGAAGTTCGACGGTCCGACGCAGTCTATCGACGCGCTTCCGGATCCGGGCCAGACTTTCGGCTACGTGAACAAGGCCGTGCCGCAGCCCGAGCCGAAGGAAGTGCTCGCTAAGCTCGACACTCCCGAAATCAAGGAACGTTGCGCCGATCTGCTCAGCCGCTACCCGGTGGGCCAGGGCGCTCTCCTCGAAGTGCTGTGGCTCGTGCAGGGCGTGTTCGGCTGGGTTCCGACCGAAGGTATCCGCTGGGCTGCTAACGTTTGCGGTTGCGCTCCGGCACACGCGCTCGGTGTCGCGACTTTCTACACGATGTACAACCACGCTCCGAAGGGCAAGTTCCTGCTGCAGTTCTGCCGCAACATCAGCTGCGCCATCAAGGGCGCTCAGCCGCTCATCAAGTACGTGGAAAACAAGCTCGGCGTGAAGACGGGCGAGACCACTCCCGACGGGCTCTTTACCGTGCTTCAGGTGGAATGCCTGGGCAGTTGCGGAAACGGCCCGATGATGCTGGTGAACGATGACTTCGCCACCGACGTGGTCGATGGTCAGCTCAAGATGAAGCGCGGTACGACTCTTACCGAAGCAAGCATCGACCGCATTATCGACTGGTGCCGTGCGCATGTGAACGACATGCCGAAGCACGACGTGCTGGGCGGTATCGTGAAGGGCCACTGCGGCCACCCCGGTGCTCCGGGCGCTACGGCGAAGCCGCAGGTTGCCGACTACGCTCCTCCTTCTCCGGTTTTGAACGTGAAGGCCGAAGCCGATGAAAGCGGCGCTACCCTCACATGGAAGGGCGCTCCCGAGTTCACGAAGATCGTGGTGGAAAAGAAGAACGGCTCTTCTTGGGTCGCTGTCGGTGAACCCGGCGTGAAGGACAAGGCTTTCGTGGACGCTGCCGGCAAGGTCGGCGACGTGTACCGCATGATTGCCACTTCCGGCGAACGTACGGCGAAACCTTCGAATGAAGCCGTGACCACCCAGAAGCCGGCTCCGGTCGAGGAGGCTAAGTAATTATGGCAGAATGTGTAAAAGTTTGTACAGCGAATTTCGGCAAGGGCGCCCAGGACATTGAAGTCTACAAGAAGCTGGGCGGCTACGCGAATATTTCGGAACGCCTGTTCAACATGAGCCAGTTCGAGCTCATCGACTACGTGCAGCGCTCTAACCTGCGCGGCCGTGGTGGTGCGGGCTTCCCGACCGGCATGAAGTGGAGCTTCGTGCCCCGCAATTCCGGCAAGCCCGTGTACATCGTGGTGAACGCTGACGAAGGCGAAGGCGGTACGTTCAAGGACCACTTCCTGATGATGGAAGATCCGCACCGTCTTATCGAAGGCTTGATCATTGCGGCATGGGCCCTCGGTTCCCGCGCGGCATACATCTACTGCCGTGGCGAATTCCTGCCCTGCATCGAAAGCATCAACAAGGCCTTGAACCAGGCATACGCTGCCGGTTACCTCGGCGAAAACATTTGCGGCACGAAGTTCTGCTTTGACATCTTCGTGCATCGCGGCGCCGGTGCCTACATCTGCGGTGAAGAAACTGCTCTTATCAACTCGCTCGAAGGCCAGAAGGGTCAGCCCCGCCTGAAGCCGCCTTTCCCGGCGGTGAGCGGCGCCTGGAAATCCCCGACCTGCGTGAACAACGTGGAAACCATCATGGCTCTCCCGTGGATTCTGCAGCACGACCCGAGCGAATACGCCAAGATGGGTACGCCCCGTGCCGGCGGCACGAAGGTGTTCTGCATCTCCGGCGACGTGAAGAACCCGGGCGTGTACGAGGCTCCTCTCGGAACCCCGATGATGACGATGATTAACGAATATGCCGGCGGTGTCGCGGGCGGAAACCTGAAGGCGGTTTTGCCGGGTGGTTCTTCTTGCGCTCCGCTGAATGCGGGCGAATGCGCCGTGGCCACGATGGACTACGAATGCCTCGCCTCGATGAAGACGATGTTCGGTTCGGGCGCCATGATCGTGATCAACGATACGCACAACATGGCCGAACTCCTGAACGTGCTTGGCAACTTCTACAGCCACGAATCTTGCGGCCAGTGCACTCCGTGCCGCGAAGGTACGGGCCTGTTGCACCGCATTCTGAACCAGATTGTGGAAGGCAAGGGCCACGACGGCGACGTGGAACTGATGCAGAGCCTCTCTGGCGGCTTTGGCGGCGTGACGATTTGCCCGCTGTCCATTTCGCTCGGTGGCCCGGTTTCAAGCTACACGGCGAAGTTCAGAGCCGACTTCGATGAATTAATCGCAAAGAACCCCGACCACGCCAAGCCGCGTGTTCAGGATAACTATCGTCCTGGAATTTTCTGGTAATAATATGAGTAACTACTACAACATGCCGAAACTCCCGACCGAGAACAGCCCGAAGGTGGAAATCTTCGTGGACGACAAGCCGGTGATGGTTCCTGGCGATACGAACCTGCTCGAGGCCCTCAAGGCTGTCGGGATTGAAACTCCTCACGTATGTTACCATCCTTACCTGCCGGTATCGGGTAACTGCCGCCAGTGCTTGGTGGAACAGGAAGGCCCCCGCGGCCGCATGCTCGTGATTGCATGCTACACG
>NZ_JAFZKX010000066.1 GCF_017551775.1 Fibrobacter sp.
ATTATAGGCGTCGCTTAGTTTCGTTTTTTCAATCTATTCGCCGTACGATTTGTACGGCTTCGGTCCTGCGGCGTCGTTCTGCTCGTTTCTGACTTTGACTACGGTTTTAATGTTTTTGAATCCATTCGCTGAACGAAATTAGTTCGGTCCTGCGGCCTCGCTCTGCTCGCTTCTAGCTTCGGCTTGGCGTTTTGGGCGTCGCGTGGCTTCGGCTTGGAGTTTTGAGCGTTGCTATTTTTTGCAAAAAAAATCGGCTCGCGGTACTGTTGTACGGCGAGCTTTTGTTTTGGAGACGGCGGGGTTATTTCGCCGCGATGTTGCGGTAGAGTTCCAGCTGGCGGGTGAAGCAGTCCTTCCAGCTGAACTTTTCGGCGTAGGCGCGGGCTTTCTGCTTCATGCCCTGCATGTCAGTGCGGTAGAGTTCCGCGATGGCGTCTGCCAGCGCTTGGGGCGTGCGTTCGCTCAGGATTGTACCTGCGCCCGATTCGGTCACGTGTTCGAATGCGGCGCCTGCGGCTGCCCCGACGAGCGCGTTCCCGCTGGCCATGCTCTCGAGAATGGAAAGCCCGAAGGTCTCCCAGCCCGAAAGCGCGAGCCCGATGTCGGCGCTTGCGTAGTAGCGTGCCATCTCGTCGATGGAATTGATGAACCCGATGTAGCGCACGTGCTCGTGCTTGCTTGCCGCTTCCTGCACCAGCGGGAGGCTCGGGCCTGTACCCGCGAATACGATGGCGGGCTCGTGTCCCAGTTTCTCTGCGAGGATGTCATATGCGCCGAGAATGAGGTCTATTCCCTTCTCGTTGCAGTGCCTGTGCGGGAAGAATATGACGAGGCGGTCGGGATTCCCGGCCTTGAGCTCGTTTACGAGCGCTTCGTCCCTCTTTGCGGGGGAGAACATGTTGATGTCGCAGCCGAGCGGAATCCATTGCGGGTTAGGCAGCCCGTTCTTGCGCAGGCGTGCCATCGCCTCTTTCGAGGAGGCTTCGATGCAGTCGAAATCCTTGAATTCCTTGCGGGCGTACCAGAAGGCTTCCTTGCGGGCGAACCTCCCGATTCCGGCACCGAGTTTCTGCGCCACGGGGCGCCCCACGTAGGTCACGGGGAAGTCCGCGTGCCAGAAGGCGACCAGCCTGGATTCGGGGCTGACCCGCTTTGCGGTGTGGCGCACGGCGGTGGGCAAGATGTACGGCGAACCCACCTCGATAATTTCGGGCTTGTACTTTTCGAGTACGGGCGCAATCTGCTTGCGCTTCCACATGAAGCGGTATTCCCAGTTGCCCGGGAACCGGAACGCTTCTACGTGTTCGACAATCAGGCCGTCGCTGCGTACTTCGGTAAAAGTCTTCGAGTCGGGCATCACGAACACTTCGAGCACGTCGCTCTGCTGTTCGTAGAATGCCATCTTCTGCAGGTGGTAGCGGCGTACGCCGCCGCCCGAGGGGCTCCAGAAGTTGTTGAAGTCGACTATGGTGAACTTGCGCCTGTTCTCTGCGTCCATCGGGTATCCCATCAGACTTCGCAGATGCGGTTCGATTCCGGATCGATGGCGAGCAATCCCTTGTAGAGGCTGCTGTTGCCGAGCCGCTTGGAATCTACGGTCAGGTAATGCTCCTCTTCCCTGGTTTCAAGCCAGTAGATGGCGTCGGAATCGCGCAGGTAGGCGCGCGGCGCGATGAGGGTCCCATGCTCGTCGACGAGTTCGCCACCCAGGAACAGCGGGATGTCGAGTGCCTTGTAGATGTCGAGCATCACCGACGAACGGCGTTCGTGGATGTCGGCGAGGTCGGGCCTGTCGGTGACCTTGAAGTGGTCGATGCCGTCGATCATCACGATGAGGTCGGGGTGTTCGCGCTGTTCTTCCTTGAGCGTGGCTAGCAGTTCCTTGTTGTCGAACGCGGGTTGGTCTTCCCAGATTTCCAGGCGGTTGTCGCGGACGAATCCCATAATCTTGCGGGTCGCTTCGAGAATCTTCTGGTTTACTTGTTCGTCTTCGTTTTTCTTGCGGACGTCGAGAACGGACTTGCCGATGAGCATCGCAACGAGCCTGTCGAATATCTGGCGGCGCGGTGTTTCGAGGGCGATGTAGATGAGCTTCACGCTCGGGTTGCTCTCGATGAGGTCGAGCGCGAGGCTCGAAAGCAGCGACGTCTTGAGGCCGAACGGGTTCGACGAGACGTAGAAGAGCCCGGACTGGATGCCGTCAATCTTTCGGGTGAACTGCGGGAACGTGTTGAGGAGGTAGCCCACGCATTCGTTGGGCGGGCAGCCCATTGCCGTGTCGTAGTTCTCCTTGATGTCCTGGAGCAGCATGGAACGGCGGTGGGTATGAATCGTGTCCTCTTCGGTCTCGGCGATCAGCTTGAGCAGATGGTCGGCGCCGTAGTTGCGCAGCATCAGGTCGAGCGTCTCGTTTTCGGGCAGCACGATGGACTTGAATTTCAGTCCCTGCGTTTCCGCCATCTTCAGGTACTTCTGGATGCGGAATTCCTGCTCCCTGCGGTTCGGTTCCCTGCGGAGGATGAAGGTCACGGAGTCGGCCCCGCAAGCCTTCAGCTTGTACAGGTGGCTCATCGTGAGTTCCTGGTACATGGTCGAGACTACGCCCGGAATGCCGGCGAGGTCCGCGGTAAGCGCGTCGAACATGCCTTCCACGATGATGGGCTTGTCGTTATCGGGCTGGATGTTGAACGGGATGTCGCCCGGGCCCGATGCATAAGAAATGTAGGGGTTGTGCTCCTCGTCGTTTTCCATGGAGCGTCCGTACACGGAGTGGATGAGCCCCTTGGAATTGCGTGCCGGAATGGTGATGCGCGGCTCGCGGTAGTCTTCGAGGTTGTCGAGGTAGAATGCGACCTGGTGGCGCTCGATGCCCGAAAGCATGCAGTAGCTGTAGAACGGCTCCGGGTCGCCGCTGTAGTAGCCGAGACCGTAGAGCTGGGCCTGGCCGATGCTCCAGCCGCGGCTTTCCAAGAATTCCGCCGAGGACGGGCTCTTGCAGGCGGCCCAGTGGCAGTAGCGCACGAAGTTCTCGAGGACGCGCGACTTCTCGCCGCCGATTTCCTTGATCCAAGGATGTTCGTCAGGATCCGCTTCCTGTTCCTGTTCACGGGTGCCTAAAAACTCGGTAGCCTCGGCGCGAGCGGACTGCTCGTCCAGACCGTTGAAACGGCTCCTCATCACGAATTCGACGAGGTCGCCTTCGCTCCCGCACTGCAGGCAGCGGTAACGCCAGTAGCCCAGCGCGTCGTAGAAGAACAGCGACGTCTCTTCGGGCGAATGGAACGGACAGCACGAAATTAGATTCCTTCCCCAACGGCTCAGGGGTACACCCAACTGTCTCGGGTGAGTCTTCTTGCGCATGATTCCGGCGTGTTCTTGATCGATGACCATAAAAACCTCTCTCAAGGAAAATCTAATAAGAAATTTGGCAAATGGATAATGGCGAAGAACTATTTATCTATTTTGAAAGGTATGATTATACTCGGAATCGACCCCGGCTCCATAACGACGGGCTACGCCTTCCTGAAGGCGGAAAAAGGGAAGGTGGATGTGCTCGAATATGGCGTATTCCATGCGAAGGCGACCCTCCCGGTCGAAGACCGCCTGTTGCAAATCGTGACCGAGCTGGAAGCGCGGCTCGATGTGTACCGCCCTGAAGCGCTCGCCATGGAAGGCGTGTTCTTTGCGAAGAACGCGAAGAGCGCCCTCGTGCTCGGGCATATTCGCGGGGCCATCCTCGTCGCATGCCGCCGCCGCGGGATGTCGTTCAGCGAATACCCGCCTAAGATCGTCAAGCAGGCGGTCACGGGCGACGGAAGCGCGGCTAAGGAGCAGGTGGCGAACATGGTGTTCGCGCGGCTGGGTATAGAGCATTCCGACCTTCCGCTCGATGCATCCGATGCGCTCGCGATTGCGTGGACGCATGCGAACCCGGCTCCGCTTTCGGCGGCGCTAGTGGCCCGTGCGGGGAAGCCTGTCCACCGCAAGAAAAAGGCCAGCGTTTCGGAATGGAAGGCGCTTGTCGAAAAGATGGGAGGGACTATCCAGTGAGTGCAGAAATTCTTTTGCCCTATGGCCTCGGTTCGCCGGACCTGGTCGAATACCAGAATGATTACTTTGTTTGTAAAGACATTTGCGGCGACCTGGAAAAACTTTCGCAGTTGCTGCAACGGAACGGCTTTAGCCTGCGGCTCGAGTCTGCGTACCGCCCGTTCGAAAAGCAGTTGTCTATCTGGAACCGCAAGGCCCGCGGTGAACTTGTACTGCTCGATGATTCCGGCAAACCCATGGAACGCCCGCAGGACGAAGAAGAACTGATGCATGCGATTCTCACCTGGTCGGCCCTTCCCGGTGCGAGCCGCCATCACTTGGGTACCGACATCGACGTGGTCGACGGGAACGCGTGTCCCGAAGGTTACGAGGTGCAGCTCACGCCCGACGAGTGCACGGGAATGTTCGCGAAGTTCCACGAGTTCTTGACGGCGATTTTCGAGTCGGGCGAATCGTTCGGCTTCAACCGCGTGTTCGTTCCCGGCAGGGGAAAAATCAGGCCCGAGGGCTGGCACATCGCGCACCTGCCCACGTCGCGCAGAATGCTGGAAGGCTTTTCTCTGGACACGCTCCGTAGCATATACGAGAAGAGCGATATCGCCTGCAAGGACGCCATCCTCGCCAACCTCCCGCAGCTCGCGGAAGACTACATCTATCCGTATTTTATCTAGAGGCAGCGGATCCACTTCGCGAAATCGCGCCCGTACCTGTCGAACAGCGCTTCCGGCGACAGGCGCGGCAGTTCCAGCGTAACGCATTCCGGTCTGTTTTGCAAGCCGCCCGCGCGGCCTTCCTTGCACCATGTTCCGAGGCTCCCGGGCGTCGGGTATCCGATGTCGGGCTTCCACGGCAGGCGGAACGTTTCGCACAGGCTCTGCACCAGCGTGCTCTTCTCGGGAGCGTCGATACACCCGATGGGGGCGTGCATCGAGAGGATCGCTTTCGGGGCGAGTTCTTCTATCAGGCGGACAAGCGCCTGCGTCTCGGGTTCGCTGCCGGCGGCCTTTCCCGGGGAAAGTTCCGTATCGCGCTCCGCTTCAAGTACGGACCTCACGTGTACGGGCTCGCTGCTCCAGTTCGATGTCGGGAAGTTGCGGTTCAGGTCGACGCCGTTCGCGTTCCCGCGGGTCCCGAGCGTAATGCCGTCGGGGTTCGCACACAGCACGAATGCGGTATGTTCCATCGTGCATCCGCACTGGCGGAGCGCGCGGCTCAGCAGGAACGTCGTTTCGGGCTCTTCGCCATGGATGCCTGCGATGACCAGCAGGTGGCAGTCACCGTCGCAGGGAATATAACGAAGCGGACATCCCGTTGCGGAACGCCCGTATTCTTTGAAGGGTAAGTGAAGGACTCCGGAGAACATGCGAAAATCCGAACTGTTCTCTATGGCGCCAAGCGTTTACTTTTCGCTTTCGGCCTTTGCCTCTTCGATAATCTTGCTGCGCTGGACGAGGCCGAGTCCAAGACCGATGATGAGGTAGCCGAGTCCGAGGACGAGCAGGTATTCCAGGATGATCATCTTTTCGGAGATGAACATGAAACCGGCGATGTAGGTCAACACGATGAGTACGGCCTGGAAAAGGTTGAGAGCCTTGCTCTTGCGCGGCTGGAGCTTCGGGAGGAACAGCGGGGATACCATCAGGAAGCCCGTAATGAGAAGGACGACGACCGGCAGGTAAATGAGAATGCTGGAGGTGTCGGCGAAGACGTCCTTGTTCTTGAAGAACACGACGAGGATGGCGTTGGCTGCACCGACGAAGGTCGTGGGCACGCCGGAGAAATGGTGATGGTAGCAGTCCGCATCGCAGGCGTTGTACTTGGCGAGGCGCATGGCGGCGCAGAGGACGTAGACCGAGAATCCGACCGCCATCAGGGGAACGTTCGCTTCGAAGAAGGAGGGCGAAAGGGTCTTGTAGGCGAAGAGGATGCTGAACGCGGGGGCGAGGCCGAACGCGATAAGGTCGGCGAGGCTATCGAACTGCGCACCGAATTCCGAACTGGCGTTCACGAGACGTGCGGCAAAACCGTCGAGCTTGTCGAGGAGGACGCTCAGGATGATGAAGTAGGCACCCATGAGGATAGGGTCTTTTGCTGTGAATGCTCCTGTTGTCCAGCAGATGGAAAATGCGCCCAGAAGAAAGTTCAGACTGGTGAATGCATTCGGCAAAATAAAACGAGTCTTACCCATAAAAATCTCCACTATAAAGTGCTATCGGAAAGATAGATTTTTTGTGCTACAGGAGGAGGTCGGGATGGATGAAAATAGTTACTAGTTCCGAGTTCTGAGTTGCTAACATAACAGGTATCAAGATGATTCTTGATACCTGAAAATCTAGTGACCAGTAACTATTGACTAATAGCTAAATAAACCGCACCGCAGGTGCTACTTGACCGGCTGGATTTCCCACAAGGCCTTCACGCCGGCTGCCACGATCAGGTGCTGCGGAGGCGCGTACGGGTTCTCTTCGGTGGGGAAGTTGGTCCAGTGCTTGGTGGAGAACTGGTAGTACTGCGTGGGGCGGTACATGACCGGAAGTACCGGTATGGTCTCCATGAAAATCTTGTTCAGTTCGCGGTAGGCGTTCGTGAGTTCTTCTTCGGACGTGATGGTCGGAATCTTCGCGAGCAGCAGGTTCGCGGCGTCGTTCTTGAAGCGGCCCTGGTTCGAGAAGGCGTCTTCGCCGACAGGCTTGAGGGCGACGCTTCCCATCACCTGGTCGAAGCGAGTCCACGGGGTAGCTGCCGAAAGTTCCGCAGTCTGCGTCTTCATGGCGAGGTCGAATGTGCAATGGCGCAGGTTCTTGTCCCATTCGCTGTAGTCCACGAAGTTCTGTTCGGCGGTGATGCCGACTTCGCCGAAGGATTCCACGATGACCTTGATGGCGTCTTCCCAGTCGGTCCAGCCCTGCGGGCATTCGATGCTGATGGGGCGGACGGGGTTGCCCTGCTTGTCGAGTAGCTTGCCATCGGCATTCCAGGTGTAACCGGCTTCGGTGAGGATTTCCTTCGCCTTCTCTGTATTATAAGTGTAACCGTACTTGTCGGCATCTTCCTTGTTGAAGAAGCGGGCTTCGGGGCCGAACGGCAAGATAAAGCCGGCCTGGATGGCGGGCGTGTAGTTGGAGTTCGCCCTGGACTTGATTTTCTCGAAATTCACGGAATGCGCGAGCGCCCTGCGGAATGCGGGATCGGTGAACGGCTCGACTTGCTGGTTGATGATGAGCGTCGTGATGGAACCCGGAAGGTGGTAGGGTTCCTCGCGGCTCCAGGCGCGGATGCCGTCCTTGGCCTTGTTCCAGATCTGCGGGAGGAATATCGACGAGACGTCGAGGTATCCCTTTGTCATTGCGCTATTGAAATGATTGTTGCCGTTGTACAGTGAGTGGATGATGTACTTCGGGGCGGGCTGCTTGCCCCCGTGGTTCGCGTTGCCCCAGTAGTTGTCGTTCCTCTCGAGTACAATCTTGTCGGGCGAGAAGGCCTTCAAATTGTACGGACCGGAAACGACCGGCATGGAATCGTTCTTGAATTCCATGACCTTCGCGAAATTGTAGGTCTGGCCTTCGCGCGCCGCTGCGATGATGGGCTCGAAGACCGCCTTCGGCAGGATAGACGTCTCCGCAATCGCATTCAGGATTATGAGCGGGTTCCTGTTGTTGCTTGCGAAATTGAAGACGATATTGTTGTTTCCGTCGGCCTTGACCGAGGAAAGGTACTGCCAGTTTCCGTGACGCGGGGTAGGAAGAATAGAATCGACGTGGAACGTGAAGATGACGTCATCGACGGTCACCGGAGTGCCGTTGTTCCACTTTGCCTTTTCGTCAAGATGAACCGTGATACTGGAATCCGTCTTGATAAACGAATCCGCGAGCATGGGTTCGAGTTTGTCCGTAATTTGGTTATAGGTTACAAGAGTCTCATACATCAGGCGGACATTTCCGTCGATGGGAAAATTCGGGTCGTAATCCAACGGGTTGAACGTCGATGGAGGAGCCCAGTCGAAACCACCAATATAAAGAGTCTCGGAACGCGGGTATTCGGAGTTGTCGGCGACGGTTTTTTCAGAAGATTCGTCTTCGCAAGCAATGAACACCCCCGCAGTAAAGACTAGCGGGAAAGTTAAACTTGTTCGTAATAATTTACCAAATATGCTCATACCATTAAAATTTAGTGAGAATGAATGTTTTTTGCTACTAAATTTTCTTTACAGTAACTCTAAAATGGAATAAACGAATGTTATTTCAAACATTTGTAAGTAAAATTTTTCAAATTGTGATGGAAATCACAAAGAAAAGCCGTAGAGCAAACGCTTCGAGGAGGCGCTATAAAGTGTCCTGTTCATGATGAACGGGGTTCCTGCCCCTCCAGGCGTTTTGAAGCGGTTGACAACGGAGCCGTCCTTGAGTGAAATGGATATGACTTCGTTCCCCTGGTCAATCCACGCGAGCGATCCTGCAATAAAGGGCTTCATGAAGATGGAATTCTTCCCTTGGTACTTCCACAGCGGGGTTCCGGAGGGCGAGTAGAGCATCAGGGTCTGGTCGGCAAGGCCTATCAGGATGCGGTTGCCGTCGTGGGTGGAGGCCGTTTGGAGCGAAACGATGGGAGATTCCATGAGAATCTGGGCCGGTTCGCGCGAAATGTTGCTTGCGCTGTAGAGGTAGATGCGGTTGTTGTCGGTGGCGAGCACTATGGCGGAATCGGCGCGAACGATGTGCGAAATGCCGCCTTGGAGGCGCGGGCTGAATTCGAGCGGCTGGCCGGAATTCTCGACGATATACTTGATTTCGCCTTCCAGGCTCGCGGAGTAAATGGTGGATTCACCGGGGGTGAACAGGAACGGCGACGAGAAAATCTTGCGTGACCAGGCGAGCCTGTTTTCGGACTTGGTTATTTTCAGGAGGAAGCCGTTCCAGGTGGCGATGTAGATGGCCGATGAAGTCTGCTGGATATTGAACGCCTTGCCCGGCAATTGAATCGTCTGCGGTTCGGCCTCCTTGTCGAGGTCGTAGATGTAGAGCGCGAATCCCGAGGCGAGCGTGAGCGTGTTCTCCTCGTTGCTCATGACGGGGCTGTCCGTCATCTTGGGAAGGTTCCTTGTCCAGCGCATATCCCCGTTGTCGGCGTTGATGCAGATGAGCTTTTCTGCCGCGGGGTCGATCGTGAAAATGTTTTTCCGGTGCCCGAAGAACTGCGGGTACATCGTCTTGGGCGATATGGAAAGGAGGCTTACGAATTTTGCACCGATGGTCTTGCTGTAGCGGTTCAGAATGCCGTTGCTCGAACGGAGCGTGCTGATGGAAAGCCTTACCGCCTCGCTCCATGCCTTCTGGCGCTCTCTTTCGCTTCCGCCGGTGGACTCGAGCATGAGCGCCCTGTAGAGCCAGGCTTCGGCGTTGCCGGGTTCCAGCCGGAGCAGCGTGTCGAGGAGCGGGGCGATTTCTTTCCATGCGCCGGCTTCCGCCATCGCGGACGCCTTCAGGGCGAGCAGGTCGGAATGCAGCGCCTTCTTTCCGTAGTAGTGCGGGGCGATGCTTACTAGGTGCGAATCGTCGAAAATGAGGTAGATGCCGTTTTCTGTGTGGATGGGCGGCGCCGTGATGGGGCGCGCGAAATTGAAATGCCAGAGCGGAAGGAGCAGCGTGTCGACCGCGATGAGGTCGCCTTCGTTGGTGAACAGTCCGAGCGTGCCGAGGGCGAGCGGGTGCATGGCGATGGCGTCACTGCGGATGATGTTTACCACCATGCCGGTTTTCTTCTCGAGGAGGGATATCCTGCCTGAGGCTTCGAGTACGGCGATTCGACCGTTGAACGAGAGTATTTCTTCCGCGTTGCTGAACTGCATTTTCCAGCGCGGGCTTGTGCTGATTTTGGGCTGGTAGCAGTAGAGGTAGTTGCCCGAAAGCAGCAGGATGTCTTTCCCGTCGATGATAACTTTCTGGATGGCGTCGAAATGCGAAATCGTATACGATTCGCTGCCGTCTTCGGAGGAAACGAAATGCAGGGCGTTGTCGGTGCAGTTCAGTATATAGTGCCCTGTCGTGGAGTAGTAGCCTTCGATATGGCAGCCGTTGTACGTCTCCTTCAGCTACGTGACGATGCCCTTCCTGTCGAGAAGGGTGAGCGTGTGCCCGCTCTGGGCTATGGCGTTGTCCCCCCTGGAGTAGAATTCGGTTGTCGCAGCGATTGCGTACGCTTTCGAAGGCTGCTTGCTGTTGTGGGGCTTGTAGAACAGGCTGTCCCTGGTGAAAGGCTGGTACCAGATACCCGATGCGTCGATGTTCAAGATATCGGACTTTTCGGGAACGCCGGCGCGTACGTTGATGACGGTGTCGGCGAGGACCTTCTTGATGCTGCTGCTGTTGAGTAGGACGTAAGAGGGTTCACCTTTGAAGACCTTCCTGATGGGGGAGCGGAGGGTGATTCTTTTCTTGATGAGGGCTTCGTTCGTGTTGCCCGTGGCCGCTTCTCGTTCCGACAGCCAGTACGCCTTGTTGATTTCCTTTGTCGTGCTGAGGCTCTGTTGGTAGTAGAAATTCGCGGAAGCGTTGTTGCCGGCGAGTTCCTTGATTTTGCCCAGATAGAAGAAGGCTTTTTCCTTGTCTTCGCGGTCGCCTTGCGTGGTGACCTTTTCGAGGAGGCGCGTGGCCTTGGCCGTCTCGCCCTTCATCTCGAATTCGTAGATGGCTTCCTGGATGGTCGAGTTCATCTTTTCGGCATGTGCAAAAATGCTGCAAAGGCAGAGGAGGGCGAGGACTGATTTCGCCTTCCACGATGCGGATGCCGCGTTTTTGTTTTGGTGCCGGATGAACATGCGCTGGATTCCTATGCGTCGAACTTGTAGCCCGCTCCGCGGATGGAAACGATGATCTTCGGGTTGGTCTGGTCGTCTTCGAGCTTTTTGCGGAGGTTCACGATGTGGTTGTCGATGGTGCGCGTCGAAGGCATGTTGTCGGGGGTGTAGCCCCAGATGTCGGTGAGCAGGTCTTCGCGCAGCACGACTTCGCCGCGGTGTTGCCAGAAGTACTTGAGGATCTGGAATTCGCGGGCCGAGAGTTCGAGCGGTTCGCCGTTCTTCGTCGCTTCGTATTTCTTGAAATCCAGGTGGATGTCCGCGAAGTCGATGGCGTCCTGGTTCTGTACGGGTTCCGGCGCCACGACGGTTTCGGTACGGCGGAGGAAGGCCTTCACGCGGGCGAGCAGTTCGAGGATGGAGAACGGCTTGGTGACGTAGTCGTCGGCGCCCATCTCGAGGCCTGCGACCTTGCTCGTCTCTTCGGTTTTCGCCGTGAGCATGATGATGAAGCATTCCGGGTGCTTCTTGCGGATGATGCGGCACACTTCGAACCCGCTCTTCTTCGGAATCATCAGGTCGAGAATGACCAGATGCGGAAGGAACGAGTCCGCCTTCGCGACGGCTTCTTCACCATCGGCGGCTGTTTCGACGATGTAGTTCTCGAGTTCGAAGTTATCCTGGAGCCCGAGTCGGATGATTTCTTCGTCTTCGACAATGAGTATTTTGTGCTGCATATCAGTCCACCTTCTTGAATCTAACCGTAAATGTTGAACCCTTCCCGAGTTTGCTCGAAAGCGAGATGGTCGCCTTGTGCGTTTCCGCCACCCTCTTCACGATGGCAAGCCCGAGTCCGGAGCCCTTCGTACTGCGGGTCATTTCGTCGCCCACCCTGTAGAAGTCATTAAATATATTCTTTTGTTCAGAAGAATCGATGCCGATTCCCGTATCTGCCACCGAAAATACCGTCCTGTCCTCTTCGGTGTACACGCTGATGGTGATTTCGCCGGGGGCGTTCGTGTACTTGATGGCGTTTTCGATAAGGTTCTGCGCGAGGCTGTAGAGGGCCGTGTAGTCGCCCATAACGTAGGCGCCCGGCTCGAATCGCGTATGGAATTCCAATCCCTTTTCGACACCGATGTCTTCGACCGCGTCGAACACCTTGCGCGCGCACACGGAAAAGTCGAGCTTTTCCCACTTGAAGGCGCCCGTCCCGTGTTCCATGCGCGTGTAGTTGAGGATGGCGCCGATGAGGTTCTCGAGCCTTGTCGCTTCCTTGCCGATGAGGCCGGAATATTCCTGGACCTTCTCCACCTTGGCGACGCGCCCGCGGGCCATCATCTCGGCGAACATCTTGATGGAAGTGAGCGGGGTCTTGAGTTCGTGCGATACGCTCGAAAGGAAGTTTGCCTTCATGGCGAGCAGCCTGCGTTCCTGTACGATAAAGCGGAACATGAAGAACGAGCCGAAGATGACCGTGATGAGCGAGAAAAGCAACAGCCCGTACATGAGGAACATCCTTTGGCGGGATTCCTTGCGGATTTCGCTGATGTCCTTTTCGTAGAGCGAGAATTCCCATGCGAACGCTTCGGAAATGCGGGATTGCGATAGCACGTTGGAACTGTCGGGAATGCTTCCAACGAGGACGGAATCACGCTCGTCCACGATGGAGTACGGGACGTTTTTCCAGCGCTGGGAAACATTCTTTACCTTTTCGAGAAGCCTTGCGCGGTAGGCCTCCTCGTCTATTTTTGCGATGACAATCTGGTTTCCGGAAAGGTACGGGTAACCCATCTTGAACAAGGTAATGCCGTCGTCGTTCTTGTAGACGATGCCTTCCTTTGTCGAAAATTCGTTTTCCAGGAGCTCTTCGAAATTCTTGCGGTACTTGGAAAGGAGCTCCATGTACCCGAGCTGGCGGTTGAAGTTGGCCCGCAGGTTCCAGAACGATTCGCGCTTCTCTTGGGACAGGTCCTCGAACGAAAGGATTTGCGAGAACGCCGTCTCGAAAAAGAACTTGGCGGAAGGAATGTCCTCGATGCTTTCGCTCTGCAGGAACTGGTTCAGCACGGAAAGGCTGTAGTCTTCGGCTTCGGCGTGCTTCTTTTGCTTCACGAGGATTTCGAAGTGCAGCAGGTTCACGGAATGCGTGATGTCCGCATGGAGGTAGCCCTGCAGGTGCGGGTGGCTTTCAAGAACTTTAAGCCACTTGAGCGCGTCGTTGTAGTTTTTTTCCTTGTAGCAGAGACGTATGAGCCCGAGGATGTTCAGCACCTGCTCGTTGCGGGTCTCGAAGGGGGCAACGCTCTTCATGAGTCGCGGCATGTAGCTTTCTACATTGCCGGAATCCTGTTCGGCATAGAACAGCCTCTGTTCGAGCGGAGTCGCGACGATTGCGGAAAAGTCGTGCGTGTTGTAGAAGTGCTTTGACGAGATGTCGGGGTAGACCAGGCTTCCGTTGTTGTACAGGAAAATGGCCTCGATGCCCGAGACGTCCTTGAAGGAGGCGGCGTTACCGAATTCGAGCAGGCTGCGCGGTTGTTCGTAGAGGAACAGCGAGGCTGCTTTCGTCTCCTGGTAAATCTTTTCTTGTTCCCTGGCGATGGCGTCTTCGATATCTTTCTGGAGTGCGGCCTGGTTCTCGTCGAAGTTCTTCTGGGCGAGGAACATTTCGTTCTGGATGTTGCGGAAACCGAGGAACGAGAGGATGGCCGTAGGCATGATGATGCCGCCTACGAACACGAGGATGAGAATCAGGTTGCCTTTGGAAAAGCGCATCGTCACCCCGCGTTATAGGGGGAGACTGGCCGAAATGCTTGGGAACAGCAGCACAAGGACGCTGCTCGCCATGAGCAGCATTACCAGTGAAAGGGCGAGCCCGGTTGTAATGAGTAGCGCTTTGGTCACTTGACGATGTTTGCCTTGTGGGTTACGGAAACACGGTGTCCGGTTTCAATACGGCGGTTGTTGGAATAAGCTTCGCGGACGAGGACTGCCGATTCGTTGTTGGAGGCGCGCGCTATGACTCCGCGGCCGAGCAGGCGCGGGGGAATTGCGGCATCGGACTTGTCTTCTTCCCAGATGGCGATAGCGTCGCCAGTCTCGTAGCCCTGGCTTGCGCCCTTGTTGATGAGCACGTAGGAGTAGCTCCCGATAATGAGCATCGGGTCCATCGCGTAGCGGATCTGGGCCATCGAGTCGATGTTCGATTCGGTGACGTTGTCATAGCCGGTCACGTTGATCGGATCGATCGGGTGCTTGAGGCGAGCCTTGGATTGGTTAATCTTGATTTCGCGGAAGCTCTGCATGATAATCGCGCGCGAAAGCGTGTCACCGATTGCGGTAATCTTTGCCACACCCGAAAGCTTGAGGAGCGCGTACTTGTCGAAGCTGCGCCCGCGGTTCGACGGGACTTCGATGGCCTTCGCGTCAAGAATTTCCACGAGGTCGCCCTTCTTCAGGCCGGGATTGGTCTTCTTGCCGACTCCGACGACGACTTCCATTTCGGGAATGTGGATGATGGGTTCCTTCTTTTCGCCGGACCGGACGGAGATGAAGTTGCTGTCCTTTTTCAGGGAATCCAGCGAGTAGATTTCGGGGGCGAGAATCTGGTAGTAACCGTTGAAAATCTTCGGCGCGGGGCGCTTCTTGTAGTAGTAGGAATCTTCTTCCTGCTTCTTTTTCTTGTTCTTCTTGTCCTTGTCGCGCAGGTTCCCGAGCATGTTCTCGAATTCACCGCTGCGTTCGTCCATTTCGTCGCAGCCGGCGCTGTTGACCTTGTAGCCGCGTCCCTTGGGAAGGTTCGAGTCGGCGACGGCGGCCTTGCAGGGGTATTTCTTCTTGTCGGCGGGAATCACCATCACGTGTTCGTCACGGATGGAATCGCCGAGGTAGATGGAGTCGCCGGGATAAATCCAGTGCGGGTCCTGGATGTGCCTGTTGTTTTCCCAGAGGTCGGGCCAGGCAAACGGGTCGTGCAGGTATTCGTCGCTCAGGTCCCAGAGGGTATCACCTTCCTTGACCACGTAGGCGGAGGCAATCAGGGCCGATAGACCGAGGGTGATGGTCGCACACTTGAAAAACTTCATACAGAACCTTGTAACCCTTTGAATGAAAACGAGTTAACTGCTTATAATTTAATCTTTTCTTTTACGGGGTGGCTACTTTTTTTGCACGAAATGCGGGATATCGCCCTGTTTTTTGCGGAAAACCTGCTCCCTGGGACGTTCGACCTTGAGGTTTCTGCTGTTTTTTGCCGCAAAACCGCCCAAAACGCCAACCCTGTCGGGGACGAAGAGCATCAGCAGGTCGAATTTTCCCGTACCGGGCTCGAGATACAGGGGGATGTTCTTGCGGAGCATGTAGCCTTCGGCACGGAACCGCTTGACGTATTTCCCTGCAGATTCGAGGTCGCCCGCCTGCAGGATGATGCGCTCGGGGCGCGCTCCGGCGATGGCCTGGATCTGTTCTGCGTTCAGGGGTTCTTCCACCGGGACGTTCAGGTAGAATGTCCAGCGGCCCTCATTGTCCTTGTGGGAGAAGAACTTCTCGAGGAACGCGGCTTCGAGATGCCCGCGGTGGAACTTGAGCGAGCCTCCCGCGAGGTTGCGGGAATTCATTTTCGAGGACTCCATCGCGGATTCGCGGCAGTCGAGGGTGTCGACCTGGTCGAAATCCTGGGCGAGGCTGGATGCCACGAGGCTAGGCCCGCAGTAGAATTCGAAGAACTTGTCGCCCGCGGCAGGGTGGATGGCGTCGCGGATGCGCTCGGGAAGTTCAATCCATGCGTCCTTGATTCTCGGGGACCAGTCGAGCACGTGCATCGAAAAGCCCGTGCCCGCGATGGGCATGAACGCGCTTCCGAAAATGCCGCGCATGTCGACGCGCATCTTGAGCTGTGCGGCGGGGTCGAATATGTGGTTCGGCGTGCACTGGATCTGGTGGCAGCTGATGACCTGCGGGTAGTTGTGCTGGATGAACTCGACGAGGGTCTTGATTTCGTGGCCGGAGTTCTTGCCGTGCACGTTCGCCTGTATGAGGAGAGCGAACCTCCCGTCACCGGTGGCGCGGAACCATATCTGGCGGAGCGCCTTCTTGATGGTGCGGAGGTGATCCTTGTGCAACTGGTCGAAAATTCCCTGTACGGGCTCGGGCGGCTCCATTCCTTTGGCGGGGGCGTCGAGCACGAGCGTCTCGTGTCCGTTCACGAGCTTGTTTATGATGCGCCAGTCGCTGTGTTCGCTTACGGCGTCGCGCGTGAACCAGGCCTGGATTTTACCGGGAACGCGTTCGTTCTCGGCCCATGCGGCGAGCTGCTGCTTGAGGTCTTCGAAACTGGCGACTCTTGCTTTTGCCGGAGCGGGCTTTGCGGGTGCGGCCTTCTGACCTTGCCTTGAATTGTTCTGCCTGGCCTGCTGGCCGGAAGCGGACTTGCTTGAAGACGCATGGAATCTGCCGGCGACCAACTTCTTCGGGGCGCGGCCGGCGGTTGTATTCTTTCTTGTGTTCTTGAACATCTGGTATTACTCTTGAGGGGCTTGCTACACGAAGAAGCGCGGATAAATCCAGGAGCATTCTCTGGCAAGCATTTTCGGGAATTCGCGGAATGTCCCGTTTATCTGGAAAAGGTTCAGGCCACCTTCCACCGGCGAGAGCGAGATGACGCTGTCGGCGCGGGACTGGAGGTAGGGGTATTCGTCGTTGTTGCATGCGGTCACGACGGCGCAACCGGTAAGCGCGATGATGGTGTCGACCATCTGCATCAAGATCTGGTGCGGCGAGCCCGTGAGTCGCATGGACTTCGGGTTGTGGAGCACGGCGGATATCGGGTCGATGACCACCACGCGGTAGTCGTGGTTCTCGAGCTTCTTCGCACCTTCGATGCGCTTTGCGATGAGCTGCGCCGTCTCGAGCGGGGAGAGCGCTGTTCCGCGCAGGTTCAAGAAACCGAACTTGGGCGTACTCGCGTTGAGCCCGCGCTTGTTGCCGAGCAGGTGGAGTCTGTTCAGGAACACGGACTTCGTGAGCTCGAAGTTGATGAACAGCACGTCGTTCGAGGTGGTCGCGTTGCCGAACCATTCTTCGCCGTAGCAAATGGAAAGGGCCATGTCCATGAGGGCAAGCGACTTGCCGCTCTTGGGCGGTGCCTGGAACAGGAAGAATTCGCCTGCGCGCAGCATGTTCTCGATGATGCTCGCGTCTTTCTTGGGCGGTTCCTCGCTGTCGCTGGCAAGTTCGATGAGCGGCTTGCCGTCGAGGGAGTATTCCACCCACTCCTTCCATTCCTTGAAGTTCTTCGCGCCCTGTTCCGTGGCGATGAGGTACTGTTGCTTGCCGCCGCGGAGCACGCCCGGCATGCGGGCCATGAAACTCGGGCTCTTGTTGGCGGAATCAATCTTGAAGCCCTGGGAATCGAGCGTCTTGAACAGGAAATCGATGCGCTCGTCGTATTCTTCGCGGTCGGCGGCGCCAATCTTCACCCAGGCCTGCACGGAGTTCGCGCCCGTGTTCACGAGGGCGGCGCAGGGGAGGTTCAAAGCCTTGTAGTAGGCGAGCTGTTTTGCCAGCGACATTTTCGGGTTGTCGATGACCGCATAGCGGTAACGCCAGCTTTCGTCGGTGGCATCCGGTCCGCCTTTCGCCGCGTTCACGCATATGAGCGCGCCGTCCTGGCAGTCCAGGCTCTTCATGATCTTCTTGATGGTATCGTCGCGGTCGACGATGTTCGAAACCAGTTCGGTGGTCGCTGTGGGCGTGTCCGAAATCTTGAACTCGATGGTCTCGTCCTTTTCGAACGCTACTTCGAGGAGCTTCGCGAGGTCCTTTCTCCAGTCGGCTGCGGGCCAGGGAATGGAAAGGGCTTCCGGGTCAATCTTGAAATTCTGCAGGAGTTCCATCGACTGCGTGTCGAGGCCGAGCGCGAGCATCTGCTCCATCGAAATCATTCCGGTGGGGAGCGGCGAGATAATCGTGGGCTTCGGCATGGCTTCCACTACGGGCGCCTGTCCTACGGGTGCAGGCGCCGCCGGAGCTTCCTGACGGACTTCCTCGCGTTCGCTGGAACGCTTCTCCGAAGAGAACGCCCTGCGCAAGACCTGTTCGACTTCGTCCGGGGAGAGGCCTTCGTCCCGGGCCTTTCCGCCCAGCTGGAAACTCGCGTCCATGAAGGTCCAGCCCTCTTCCTTTGCGGCTTCGCCCGCCTTGTAGAGCTCGCTCTTCAGGTCGTTCGGGTTGAACTTTGTCTTGAGGAACAGGTTGATGACTTTTCTTGCGCTTTCCATAAGAGACCTCTGTTCTGTTTATGGTTTCAAGATAATTTTATCAGGCGCTTCCCGTCTAGGGGGTCTTGATGCGGAGCCTCGCAAATTCGTAAAGTCCGAGGGAAAGGGCTACGGATGCGTTGTAGGAATGGGCTTCGGGCATCATCGGGATGCGCAGCACCGCGTCGCACTGCTTCTTGATGAACGGCGGAAGGCCCACGTCTTCGCCGCCGACCGCGATTACGGCCTGTTCTGAGAACTTGAAATCGGCGAGGTTCGTCTCGGTGTCGGCGTCGAGCCCGAGAATCTGGTATCCGGCCATCTTGAGTTCACCGACGGCGGCCTCGAGGTTGTCGGGGCGGCATACGCGCATCTTTTCGAGGGCGCCAGCGGACGTACGGGCGACGCTCGGGGTAATGCCGCACATTCCCTTCGCGGGAATCAGGAACAGGTCGACTCCCAGCGCGAGACAGCTGCGGATGCAGGCGCCGAGGTTGCGCGGGTCTTCGATGTTTGTCGCTACGGCGATAAGCTTCTTTTCGCCCTTTTCCTTTGCCTGGAAGAGTTCTTCGCGCACGTCCATCCAGTTCAGGAGTTCCTTCTCGTTCATCAGGGCGACCACGCCCTGGTTCGGGCGGGCGTAGCTGTCGAGAATCTTGGAGTCTACCTGCTGCACGTGCACGTGCGAGCGCTTGGCGAGTTTCTGCAGTTCGTAGAGTTTGGGGTTGCCCGACTGGTGCATGAAGAGTACGCGGTGGACCTTCAGCGGTTCCTTGGTCAGGAGTTCGGTGACTTCCTTGATACCGCCGACGGCGACCTGTGGTTGCGAGTCGGCGTCACCCATCGCGGTGATGACCTTGTCCGGTGCGGGGCGCCTGTTTTCGAAACGGTTGTCGAACCTGTTTTCGGTGCGGCCTTCGCCCCTGTTGTCGAATCTCTTTTCGAACCGGCGTTCGTGTCCGAATCCTTGCCTGCGGTCGCTGCTGAAACCGCGACGGTTGCCGTCATTGTTGAATGCCATTGGATAGCTCCGTATTTACGTTGTTTTAAGTGTCCGGTTGCCTCTAGTACAGTTCCTTGCAGGCGATGACGACATCCATCTTGATGTCGGTTTCCTTCTGTGCTAGGGGTTCCTTTGAAATCTGTGCCGGCGTGGCGATGCCCGCCCTGTAAGCTCTGGGGTACTTGGCGAGGAACCTGTCGTAGTAGCCTTTCCCGTGGCCGACGCGGCAGCCGTCCCAGTTGAACTTCACGCCGGGGACGAGGAACACGGGAATGTCGCCTTCGAACTTTTCGAGGCCCTCGCGGGGTTCCATGATGCCGAAATGACCCTTGACCAGGTCCTTGCGCAAGTTGCTTACTTTGTAAAAATTCATGATGCCCTCGCCCTCGCAGCGCGGGAGCAGCAGGCGGCCTTCGATGGCCAGTTCCTGGATGATGGGCTTGATGTTGGGTTCGCCCTTGACGGGGTAGAACGCCGCGATGTTGCGGGCGTCCCTGTATCCGGGAATCTCGTGTATCTCGGTCCAGGGGTCCTTGATGACGTCTTCACCCCTTTTTTCGCGACGCTTTTTCAGGACGAGCTCCACGATGGGGCTACTCCCGAAAACAAGCATGACCAGGATGCAGATGGCGATTGCTGGTAGCATGCTCATGGGCTAGTCCTCGCCGATTCGTTTTGCCGTAGGGAGCTTTTCGCGGAGGATGCGGTTCCAGATATTCTTCTGCCAGTTCATCAGGTGCGCTTCGGCATAGCGTTCTTCCCAGGCCATGCATCCCGGTGCGGCAAGCCAGATGAGCTGCGCCCTGTTCGCGAGGAGCGACGGGTCGAGGTGTTCCTTCTCTGCTTCTTCGTCGCGCCAGAACTTGAGGGCGGCGAGCAGTTCGGAATGGGGGACTACCGGTGGAGGCGGGGCCTTCGGCAGGCGTTCGGGCCATTCGCATTCCGGTGTAGAAACAGCCGCCTGCAGCATTTCCTTGAAGGATTCCAGGCGTTCGTCCCGGAAGTTCCTCGGGAGCTTGGGAAGGTGTTCCACCTTCACGTCGGGGAAATGGGCCTGTGCTGCGCGCACGATGGCGAGCATGAGTTCTGCGGGCATGACCTTGTAGGGAGGCCTGTCCATGAGTTCGGCCTGCTTTTCGCGCCATTCCCAGAGGTGCTTTAAAATGTTGAGCCCGCATGGATTGAATAGGCTGGAGCCGGTGAGTCGCCAGTGCTCGCGCGTCTTTTCGCTGGGCATCTTGGCATGCTCGATCAGGGCCTGGCACTGTTCCATGAGCCAGTCGAGGCGGCCGGCCGCGATGAGCTTTTCCGAAAGGATGGCGCACAGTTCGTGCAGGTAGAAAGTATCGTGGATGGCGTATTCGCACATCTCGAGCGGCAGGGGCCTTATGGTCCAGTCGGCGCGCTGGTTTTCCTTTTTCAGTTCGTCACCGAAGTACTCCCGCACGAGGTCGGCAAGGCCGAGGTGTTCCGCTCCTAAAAACTTCGCGGCAAGCATCGTGTCGAAAATATTTTTCGGCGAGAACCCGTAGGTCTGCCACAGGAGCCGCAGGTCGTAGTCCGCGCCGTGGAAGATGACGGTCTGCATGGCGCGTGTCTTGAACAGCGGCGAAATGTCAGTATCGCACAGGGGGTCTACAATATAGTGGTGTTCACCGATAGTAATCTGGATAAGGCAGAGCCGCGCGACATAGTGATGCATGGAGTCGGCTTCAGTATCGACTGCTGCCATGTCGTACTGCTCGAGATCCGCCAGCAGGTTGGCTAGGGATTCTTCATTGTCGACAAGGATATATTTCTCGTTTTGCATCATTTCCGGTAAATTTAAATAAATAACTGGGGAGGTGGACATCCAACTGTGGACAAAGCATTCTGTTTTCTATATTTGCGCCCATGAAAAAGATTTCCCTTACGGGCATCAAGCCCACCGGCACTCCTCACCTGGGTAACTACCTCGGTGCAATTCGTCCCGCCCTCGAACTTTCGAAGACTTACGACACGGTCTACTTCATCGCGGACTACCATGCACTCACTACCGTGCAGAACGGCGCCGAGATGCGCGCGAACATCTACAAGATTGCCGCTACCTGGCTTGCTCTCGGTTTGAACCCCGAAGAAGGCCTGTTCTACAAGCAGAGCGACATTCCCGAGATTTTCGAACTCAGCTGGGCTTTGAGCTGCTTTACGCCGAAGGGATTCATGAACCGCGCCCACGCTTACAAGGACAAGGTCGCGAAGAACGAAGCCGCCGGTGAAGACCCGGATGCGAACGTGAACATGGGCCTCTACTGCTACCCGTGCCTGATGGACGCCGACATCTTGATGTTCAGCGCCGACATCGTGCCCGTGGGCAAGGACCAGAAGCAGCACGTGGAATTCGCCCGCGACATCGCCATCAAGTTCAACAAGCATTTTGGCGAAGACGTCTTCACGATTCCGGAACCCGTGTTCCAGGAAACGACCGGCATCATTCCGGGTCTTGACGGCCGCAAGATGAGCAAGTCCTACGACAACGTCATCGACATCTTCCTCGAGAGCAAGGCCTTGAAGAAGAAGATCGGCAAGATCGTCACGAACTCCCAGGGCATCGAGGAACCGAAGGATCCCGATACCTGCAACGTGTTTAAGTTGTACAAACTCTTCGCCACTCCGGAACAGACCGAGGCTCTCGCTGCCCGCTACCGCGCCGGCGGCATGGGCTGGGGACATGCGAAGCAGGAACTCCAGAACGTTCTCGAAGAACACCTGGGCGCAGCCCGCGAGAAGTACTTCTACCTGCTGAACCACACCGAGGAAATCGACAAGATCCTCGCGTACGGCAAGGAGAAGGCCCGCGTGAAGTCCAAGGCGATGATGGAAAAGGTACGTAGCCTGTTGGGAACTTACTAGTCGTAAGTTCCCTAGACAAGGGAAGGCTCCGCCCTCCCTAACACCCTCCTTTCCCAAATGCAGGAAACCTTTTAACGACCGTTCGTTCGTCGTTTCTAGACGAATTGTCGGATGAAATTAAAAGCAAAAAAGACCGCAGAAATGCGGCCTTTTTTGATAATAACAAAAAAAGATTTTTTCTGAGAAGCGAGCTAGACAAGGCGCGAGGCCTCGTAGCGTACTAAATGTTACGTGAGAGGCCGAGCAACGCTGTATAGCGATGCTTATCAGGAAAAATTAAGCAAAGGGAGGAATTACCTGCCAGAGCACTGCTTTATGCGCATGCAGGCGGTTTTCCGCTTCCTCGAAGCTCATGTTCACGTCGAAGTTGTCCATCACGGAGTCCGTGATTTCTTCGCCGCGGTGAGCGGGCAGGCAGTGGCTGACCTTGCAGTGGGCCGGAGCGAGCTTCAAGAGTTCGTCGTTGATCTGGAACGGCAAGAAGTGAGACTGCTTCGTGGCCTTTTCGCCTTCCTGGCCCATGGAAACCCACACGTCGCTATAGAGAATGTCGGCGTCCTTGACGGCTTCCTTCGGGTCGTTGAACACACGGTACTGGCAGCCGTGCTTCTTGAGGCCGGCGGCAGCTTCTTCGACCACGTTCTTCGGCTGTTCGAAACCCTTGGGGCAGGCGAGCGTGAAGTTCATGCCCACCTTGGAGGCGAGTGCGAGGAACGAATTTGCGACGTTGTTGCCGTCACCGATGAAGGCAACGGTCTTCGGCTTGCCATCGGCGTTCTTGAAACCGCCGAGGTTTTCGGTAATCATCTGCGCGAATGCGATTGCCTGGCAGGGGTGGCAGTCGTCGGTCAGGGCGTTCACTACGGGCACGCTACCGTATTCGGCGAGTTCTTCCACGAGCTGCTGCTTGAAGCAACGGACGACGATGGCGTTCACCCAGCGGGAGAGGCAGCGGGCGACATCCTTCACGCTTTCGCGCTTGCCGAGCCCGATGGAATCCGGGGCGAGCAGCACGGCGTGTCCGCCAAGCTGGTTCATGCCTACCTGGAAGGTAGTGATGGTTCGCAGGGAGGGCTTCTCGAAGAACATGGCGATGTTCTGGCCGTGCAGACGGTCGGACACCTTGCCTGCGTGGACCTCTTTCTTGAGGCGCGAGGCAATCTCGATGGTTTCCAGGATCTTTTCTTCGCTCCAGTCCATGAGACGGAGGAAATGCTTGTTGCGATCGATCATCTTCAGTCCTTTGGGCAAGCCCTTTAATGAAAAAAACTAAAAAACGGAGTTTTTTCACTCCGTCTTTAGGAAATCACAAGAAAATGCTAACGGATATTAGCGAAGTTTCTTTTTGTGACGGTCACGACGACGGCGCTTTTTACGCTTGTGAGTCGCAATCTTCCTGCGCTTTCTTTTCTTTCCGCAAGGCATGTTGTATCTCCGTTAAGGGTTAAACTTAAAAATGTGCACCCAAATAGAGAAATTTTTTGCCGTTTTGTCAAGGGACGACTATAAAAAGGGACTTTTTGCGGGGAGTTTTGGCCCTATTTAATATATATTGGGAAACGTGGTGTTAAGGAATAGAAAAATTATGATAGCAGCGATATTCCTTTCCATCCTTTTCTTATTTGGAGATTGCGGAGTGCTGTTCATTAGCCAGAAAAGTTTCGGTCGCCTTCCCGAGGGCGAAAGGCTTGAACGCATATCGAAGTCCCCGAATTACAAAGACAGGCACTTCGTGAACTTGGAACCCACCACGATGATGGGCGGGGGAAAGAGCAAATTCCAGATATGGCGGGATTTCCTGTTTGGCAGCGGAGACGACGTGGTGAGGGTTCCCGATTCCATGCAGGTCATCCGTACGGACCTGAAGGCGCTGCCGGACGACCGGGACTGGATCATGTGGTTCGGGCACTCGAGCTACCTGATGAACCTTTCCGGGAAGAAGGTCCTTGTGGATCCCATCCTCTATTCCGGCTCGCCGGTGGGGTTCGCGAACAAGATGTTCAAGGGGACCGATGTCTACAAGCCCGTGGATTTCCCGGATATCGATTTCCTCGTGATAAGCCATGACCATTGGGACCACCTGGATTACGAAGCCGTGCGGGAACTGGAACCCCGCGTGAAGAGGGTGATTTGCCCGCTCGGTGTGGGCTCGCATTTTGAATACTGGGGCTATCCCGAGGACAAACTGGTGGAACTGGACTGGTGGGAGCGGTCGACGCAGAAACTGTCCGCTGTCGCGCCCGGCTTTACCGTGACTGCCACTCCGGCAAGGCATTTTTCGGGCCGAGACCTGCGCCAGAACAAGACCCTGTGGGCGTCGTTCGTGCTGAAGACCCCGAAGCGTACGGTATGGATTGGCGGAGATACCGGATACGGCAAGCATTTTGCGATGATAGGCGAAAGGTTCTCGGGAATAGACCTAGCCATCCTGGAAAACGGCCAGTACAACAAGGACTGGGAGTTCGTGCATACCATGCCCGAGTTCCTGGGGAAGGCCATGAGCGACCTGAAGGCGAACCGCTACTTGACGGTCCATCATTCCCGGTTCTGCCTTTCTTTGCACGATTATCGTGAGCCGTTAGAAAATGCGAAACGGGCTGCCGAAGAATCCGGAAAACCCGTCCTGATGCCGCAAATGGGCGAAGTCCTTTACTTGGAATAAATGGGAAGCTTATGCTTCGGTAACGAGATCCATCGCGCTCCGGATGAGGGCCGCGGCCCCGCCGAACTGTGCGGCGCGCGGGGCGTTGTTGCTGAGCGTCTGGCGGAACTTGCGGGCTCCGGGGAGTCCGGTGAATAGCCCGTACAGGTGGCGCACGAGGATGGTGGCGGGGCAGCCTTCTGCAGTCTGCTTCTCCACGTAGGGGAGGTAGGCTTCGAGCAGCGCTTTGCGGGTGGCGGGGCGTGCCTTGCCCGCGATGATGTCTGCCGGGTTGTCGCTCTCGGGGCGGATGTCGTTAAAAATCCTCTCGTCGGCATCGTGCAGGAACCACGGGTTCTCGTAGGCTTCGCGACCGACCATCACGCCGTCCAAGTCCTTCAGCTGTTCTTCTATCTGGTCAAGGGTCTTGATGCCGCCGTTGATGCTCACGTTCAGGTCGGGCATCTCCGCTTTTAGGCGGTGCACGAAATCGTAATGCAGCGGCGGGACTTCGCGGTTTTCCTTGGGCGAGAGTCCCTGGAGCCATGCCTTGCGGGCGTGGATAATGAATATGCGGCAACCGGCGTCTTTGATAGTTTGTATAAAATCGGTGAAGAATTCCCAACTGTCGAACTCGTCGACCCCGATGCGGCATTTGATGGACACGGGAATGCTAACAGCGTCTTGCATGGCCTTGAAGCAGTCGGCCACGAGGTCCTTGCTCTTCATGAGGCAGGCGCCGAAGTTTCCGTTCTGCACGCGGTCCGAAGGACATCCGCAGTTCAGGTTCACTTCCTGGAAACCGGCGGCTTCCACGAGCTTGGATGCCTGCGCGAGGTCGGCCGGGTTGCTGCCCCCGAGTTGGAGGACGGCGGGGTACTCGAAAGGCTCGTGTCCGAGGAACTGTTCCGGTTTGGTATGCAGCACTGCGTTTGCGACGACCATTTCGCTGTAGAGTAAAATGTGCTTGGAAATCAGGCGCAGAAAGTAACGCTCGTGACGGTCGGTGCAGTCGAGCATCGGCGCAATAGAAAGCCTTCTGTTGAAATCCAAATCCATGGGCGCAAATCTAGAAAAAACTGGATGTAACCTCTGCCTGCGTCATTTTTTGGCTGACGGATATATTACTATCTTTCCCCTCGGTTGTATATGTGTTTGGTTAAGTGTTTTACTCTTAATCCTCTACCCCGGAGATGCCTATTATGAAACACAAACTCATATACCCTGCCATAGTTATTGGACTTGCTGCCACGGTCGGCATGGCAAAAGAAGTCCTGTTAGGCGATTTCAATACAGTAGTGCCAGCGGGAAATGGGTTTGGCTATTACCTCCATACTTGGGATAATGTGGCGGGTACGATTGCTAACGAGAACGAAAGTTCTTTCTTGCAGGCCGTCACGGCGGACAGCGTCATCAAGGTCGACCACGTTGTCAAGGTAGACAGTGTGGTTTCTGCAGACAGCATCGCCAAGGTAGACAGTATTGTCCAAGTAGATAGCGTAATCACCGTGACCAAGTACGTCTCCATAGATACCTCGAACGCCGTGGAAGGTACTGACTATGGTATAGGTTTCTTTGGCCGCACGAAGGATATCGGCGTTACGGTGCTCTACCCCGTAGGGGTCATCGGAGCATGCTCGGAATTCACCTATGAATATAGGGGCGCCGCCCACCAGTTCGTGCTTGTCTCCGACGGGGATGGCAACGACAACATGCACTACACCGACAAGAACAAGTTGATACCGGCAAGCGATACGATTACCGTGGCCCATGTGAAACCGAGTGATCTTAAGGACCGCTATGGCTGGGGCTCTAATCATTTGGACGCGAGCACTGTTGTTCGTGTCCGTTGGAATCTCGAGACCAAGTTTACGGGAGAATACCTCTACATCGATAACCTGAAGTGCATCAGGCCGGATGGATATGTCATTGCGTTCTTCAATGACGACCTCCTCGTGAAGACGACAATTCTCTCCGAAGGCGAAATGGTCACCTATCCCGGAGCAACCCCTGTAAGGGCGCCTAGCGACAGCTTCACTTACTACTTCAAGGGCTGGGACAGACCCTTTGCCGCAGCAACCGCGGATACCTCGTACTATGCCGTGTTCGACAGTTCCCTCATTTACACGATGGAAGAAGGCGAAACGGTTCTTATCGAGGATTTCGAAGATTGCAAGAATGGTGAAGAATGCGTGAACGAATGGAACGGCAAGTTCTCGCTGGATGGTGTCGTGGGCAACGGCGGCAAGTTAAATGTCTCGTATGTTCCCTCTGCAGAAGATTCATCTAATGCGGCAAAGCTGACGTACCTGCTGAAGCAGGATTCTGCAGAACCCCCGTATGCACGTGCCGTGATGAGCGTGAATGACGTGAGTGCCCGTAACCTTTCGACATGCGAAGTTATCAAGTATGATTACAGGGGTGCTGCGCACAATTTCAGAGTCCGCTCGAGCTACGATGTAGGCGGCAACTATCACATGAAGAGCGTGGCCGAAAGCGAAGTCTGGAAGACCGAAGTGATTCCCGTTGCGACGCAGTTGAAGCAGCAGAGCGGCTGGGGTAAGGCGGTAAGCCTCTCGGATGCGATGAAGCATGTTGAGGCGTTCGACTGGGATATCCAAGGCGAAATCGGGAACGAAGGCTCCCTCGAAATCGACAACGTCAGTTGCGTCAACCTTCCGGTCTACACCATTACTTTCATCGACGGTGAAAACGTGATTGAAGAACTGCTCGTTTCCGAAGGTGATATGCCGAAGTGCCACCTCTGCGATAGCTACGCGAAGAAGATTGAACCTACGGTATCGCACCGCTATACCTTTACGGGTATGTATACTCCGGAGATTGTCGCTGCGACCGCGGATGCCTCTTACCAGGTGGTGTGGGACAGTACGCTCCGCACGTACACGGTGACCTTCCTCGATGGCATCGATACTCTGGCTAAGGCAGAATGGGTGTATGGCTCCGTTCCTGCTTACGAAGGGACTCCGGCCAAGGCCGCTACAGACAAGTTCTCCTACGTGTTCAAGGCCTGGGACAAGGAATTTGCCGAAGTGACGGAACCTGCAACCTACACGGCTCTGTTCGATAGCACGTTGAACAAGTACTTCGTGAAGTTCGTCGTTGATGGCAAGGCCGATTCTGCCCAGTACGCCTACGGCACGAAGGCTGATAGCCTCAAGGTTCCCGAAACCAAGAAGGCCGCTACGGACAAGTACACCTACACGTTCAAGGCCTGGGACAAGAAGCTCACCGACGTGACGGGTGCCGTGACTTACACCGCCTTGTTCGACAGCACGGTGAACAAGTACCTCGTGAAGTTCGTGTCCGATGGCAAGACTTTGGATTCCGCTTACTACGAGTATGGTACCAAGGCTGATAAAATCAAGGTTCCGGAAGCGACCAAGAAGAGTACCAAGGATTCTTCGTTCACCTTCGAAGGCTGGGATCTAAAGGTTGCTGACGTGACGAAGAATGCAACCTATACGGCCAAGTTCAAGGCGAAGAAGACGGATGCGATTGTCGCTACGGTGCGCAATGGGATCAAATTCGGCTTTGCGAATAATGAACTTACGGTTGTGCAGCCGAATGCATCGATGGTTCGTGTGCAGGTGTTCGACATGATTGGCCACTTGGTGGAATCCTTTGACGAACAGGTCGTGGGCGCCAAGAACTTTAGCCTCGCTTCGCTGCCTCAGGGAACCTACATGGTTCGCATTGCAAGCATGCGCCAGATGCTCACTGCAAAGGTTATTGTGAAGTAATCAAGGCTTCCCTCCTTGCTGGGGGGAAGCTAAAATTGCTATAATACCTTGCATGAGTTTAATTCGCAACATTGTCGTGTCCGGCGGTACGCACGGGAACGAACGCACGGGTGTCCGCCTCGTCGAGAAGTGGATGGAACATCCCGAGTGCTACAGCGCGTGTTGCCCCGGCGTTAATGTTTCGCTCGTGCTTGCGAACCCGGAAGCCATGCGACTCAACCGCCGCTACCGTGACCACGACCTGAATAGAGCTTTTTCGCAGACTTGTCTTGACGCTTCTTTCGAACCGCATCAGTATGAATTCCGCCGTGCCCGCGAGCTCGACCGCATTTATGGGCCGAAGGGTGCAAACACGAAGACGGACCTGATTCTCGATGTCCACAATACGGGCTCGAACATGGGGCTTTGCCTGATTCTTTCGACGCGAGACCCGTTCACGATGAAGGCTTCCGCTGTCCTTACGCAGGAATTCGATGAAGCTCGCATTTACTACCAGCCGGAGGAACGCAGCGCGTCTCCTTACTTCGGGACTGTCGCAAAGGCGGACGTGTGTATTGAAATTGGCCCGCAGCAGCACGGGACTCTGGATGCCCGCCTGTTCGAGCGCACTGAGAGACTGGTGAAGCGTTACCTGGAACTTGCGGACGAATGGAACCGCGGTGAACTGCAGAAGCGCGCACCCATCCAGGTGGAAGTTTTCACGCAGCTGCGCGACCTGGGGTACCCGAAGGCTTGGGCCGGTGCGCCCATTTCCGCCATGATTCACCCGGAACTCCTGGGCCGTGACTTCGGTGCCCTGAAGAGGGGCGACAAACTCTTCCGCACCTTCGACGGCGAGGACCTTTTGTACGAAGGCGAGTCCGACGGACGCGATACCGTTTACCCGATTTTCATCAACGAACCCGCGTACTACGAGAAGGACATCGCGATGAGCCTGACCGTGAAGAGCGTGGAGGAATGGTAGTATGAGTGATTTTGACATGAGCAACGTGCCGAGCGAGGAACTTTCCTCCATTCCGGGCGAAGAACGCCTGGGGAACTTGATGCAGTTGATCGAGGCGCAGAAGGGCGAGGGCTGGGAGTCCCGCCTGCAGGACATCCTCGATTCTTTTGAGGACTTCTTGACGATGCGACCGGAACCGCCGCAGTCTTGGTTGGATACCTATGCGGCGAGCGGCAAGCAGTTCGACTACTACCAGATTGTGCTGCCGAAGGATTTCGAGGACCCGTACGAGGACGACCTCGGAAACATCCGTCGCTTGCGCGGGGAATTTGAACGCGTGCCGAGCACGATGGCCCTGGAACACGAACTCATCAGTCGTAATTACTTTGTCTATGAGAACGGCCATGCGGAGGCGATTCCTGCACCGCGACCGATGCTCATGCTCGAAAGCCAGGACCGTGATGACGACCAGGAAGAACTGGAAGGGGACATCACCTGGGACTGCTGTATTTCCATTTTTGCGGACGGAAGTTACGTCGCTTACAACCTCGAAAACGACGATGAAGAGGTTTTGGGTGAGGATTTTAAGGCAGTTTTCCAAAAATACATCAAAATATTGGCCAAAATGCAACTGGTGATTCCCGTAGAGGGCCGAGATTATGGTATATTAAGGAGTGATGCGTAGGTTTTTAGGAAATATTGTTCTTGCCGCGACCCTGCTCTGCAGTGGGGCGTTTGCGGCGTTTATCCAGAGCCCGATACCGCCGAGCTCTAAACAGAACTATTTCCGCGATACCGATGGCGATGGTAGGATTGACCGAATCGAGGTCTTGTTCCTTGGGGCTCTTTCTGACGAGTACCTCAAGCGGATGATAGACAGCCTTGATTTTACGTGGATCGATTCTACTGGGATGATTGTGCGTAGTGTCGTTCTGCCCGAAAAGATGCGGATCGATTCCTTGAATGTGCGTCGTGTTTTGATCGATCTGGAACAGGAAAGGTTTGATCGTGTGTCTACGCCTTCTTCCATTTACATGCCTGCTGGCAGCTATGGTACGGTAAACCTTTATCTTTCTGACACCACGGTATTCCATGTCTTTATGCGCGATGGTATGGCGCCGACGATTCTGGATGCGAACCTTAAGAGTTATCGTGGCCGCAGGGTGGATTCGTTGCGGGTGAATTTCACGGAATTGACTGCGACCGTGGAAGGCTGCGACGCTATCTTGGAATTCAAGAAGCCGAAGGATTCTACGGTGAGGTTCTTGCCCGCATCTTCTGTGGAATGGACTGTTCTCGCCTCGCGTGCGCTGTTTACTTTCGACGAGGACCTGACGCTTGATACCAGGCTTTCTCCGGGCGATTCTCTGCGGCTTACCAATGGTTGCTTGAAGGACACGTCGGGCAATGTCGTGCCTGGCTCGGGCAAGTTTGTGGAAGTGAGCGGTTTCTATCCGTTTGATTTGAAGACTACAAGCCTCGTGGAGGACGATGGGACTGCTTCTTTGGACGGAGCCCCTGTATTCGACTTGGTGTTCGCTCCGCTTGATGAAGTGGGCGAAGAGACCGAAGATGCATGGAACATGACAATGGAAGTGCTTGGTTCCGACTTCGAGAACGCCTTGCGCAATGCTGAGGGGCTGGAGGCGCAGGAACCGATTAATCACTCGAAACTCAAGATTACATATAACGTCAGAATTTATACGAATCTGGGCGCTTATGTCGCCGGATCTAGTTATGTGGTGAAGGGGGATGATGACCGTTTCGGGACTTCGCCCACTAAGCTTTCGCTCCGCTGGAATTTGATGGATGCTCATCATCGTCGTGTTTCCACCGGAGCTTATATCGCGAACGTCTTTGCTACGATTGAGTACAACGGAAAGGTGGTCTTCCAGAGCGATGCCGAAGCCAGTTCCGTTTCTCGCGTGTTCGGCGTGATTCGTCGTTAATTGCATGGACGCGCTGGAACTAGAAATTTATAAGCGGTACAGGAACGTGATTGACCCGGACTGGCAGTCTGGGTCGGGTCTCTTGGGTACGGAATGGAATGAGCCTCGCCGAGTTCGGCTGGGTGATTTGTTGGATTTATACGATGCGTTCTGCTTTGACGGTTATGGCACTCTCTACAACCGCGGCTCCTTTGTTTATGAGGGCGCGCTGGAGTGGTTCTCCACGCTGCGCGCTGCAGGCAAGCAAGTTCGCCTCGTGACGAATGCGGCCTCGAATGTCGAATCGGTGCTTGCCGCCGAGGCTGATGCTCGCGGGTTTGACTTTACTGCAGGCGAAACCGTTTCTTCGGGAAGCCTTGCGGCATCGTTCTTCGAGCAGCGTTCTCGGACGGGGAACGCCATCCGGGAATTGTACTATATTGGCCGTCCTTCGGGTGTTGCCGTTCTGGAATCTTTCGGAGTCTCCGCAGTGGAAAATCCCGAATGTCCTGTAGTGGCGGTCTCGTCGGCGACTGCGGATGAATCGATGTTTGTGCACGCGGTGCGCATTTTGCAAAAGCCGGGTGCGACGTTGCTGGTGCTGAATTCCGATGCGTGGGCTCCGAACATAGACGGTTCTCGCTTGCCAGTCTCGGGCGCTCTTGCCGAACGTCTTCGTCGCGAATCGGGTTGCGACGATGTCCATTATTTCGGGAAACCTTTCCCCGCGATTTTTAACAAAGTAAAATTCAGTTTGCCTGCGGGCTCACGCATCCTCATGGTGGGCGATACGCTCGGGACTGATGTTATGGGCGCACGCTATGCGGGTATAGATTCCGCACTTGTCGTGGGGCGGAATGAGCCTGCGGCGGAATTGAAGGCGGATGAACGCGCTCTCGGGATTGTTCCCGATTATTACTTGGAAGTCTGATTGTCTTGCGGTGCCGCTGCGGAATCGGCGGGCTGCGCGCTTGTTTGCACGGGCGCGGAATTTTCGCCGGGCTTGCCTGCGACGATCACGTAAAGCGTATCGTGGATGACTACGGTGTCACGCACGAAAACTGTATCGGGCTTGCATGCGGAAAGTTCTTTTGCGGAAGCGGCGCTGCTCTTTGCTTCGGTTTGGGTTTTGCTTGCAGAACTTGCAGGAGCCTGCTTTGCGGATGAACTTGCGGGGGTTGCTACTACCGGCTGGTTCTTCTTCGCAGCCTCTTCGTCAAGAATCTTTTGGACGAGTTCGTCGCGCTGTTCACGCAAGTTTTCCATTTCTTTCTTGAGGCGGCTCTTGTTTCCCGGACGTCTTTCTCTGGAGTATCGTCCTTCAATGCGGTCGATCTTTTCATCGAGTGCCTTGAGTTCGTCGTACAGCGGTCCTTCGCCTTCGAGCGTGGGAGCGGGCTTGAACCAGTCGATGAACTTTTGCCAAAGGGATTTTTCTTCTTTGGCGGCGCTTTGGCCTGCGCAGAATGCGCAGAGAAGGATGGACACGGCGAGAGATCTTAAAACAGTTTTGCGAGAAAGCATATGGCAATTATAGAAAAAACGACTATAAAGGGAAAATGGGTTTGGGGTTAATTGAATGATGCTCGCTTATGAGACCGCAAAGTCTAGATGTAAATAATAAACTACGGCATAGACTTTGCTCTCGCAATCGCCCTCGGTCAACACCCGAGGGCTACATTGCTCACTCATTCGCATCAAGCTCAAAAAGTGCCTATTTCATGGGCACAGTCGTGCCCACGGCACTTTTTTGACGTCTTCGACGTCCGCTTGGTCGGCTCGGCAAGAAAACATTCTGTTTTTTTGCACTCGCCTCGGTCGCTACTGCCGAACCCTCTTCTCGGGTTCTCGACACCTTTTTCTCCCGACTCATAAAAAAGAAAACCACCCTAATGGGCGGTTTTCTTTTTTCGAGCGGGAAAAGGGTTTGTTGGCAATCAGGCACTGCTTCGCAGCTGATTGCCAACCCTACGGGCTCGATGCTCGCTGGCTCGCATCAAGCTCAAAAAGTGCCTATTTCATGGGCACTATCGTGCCCACGGCACTTTTTTGACGTCTTCGACGTCCGCTTGGTCGGCTCGGCAAGAAAACATTCTGTTTTTTTGCACTCGCCTCGGTCGCTACTGCCGAACCCTCTTCTCGGGTTCTCGAC